>JAIRUL010000119.1 GCA_031254445.1 Chitinispirillales bacterium | reverse complement strand
CGCTCCGCCACTTTCAGCGCGCCGGGGGCGTCGGTGTTGCCTAAGAGCGCGGCGAACTCTTCGCCGCCCCATCTTGCCGCGAAGTCGGCGGGGCGTTTGAGGGAGCGCTCTATCTCTTTTGCCACGGCGCGGAGGATTATGTCGCCCTGCAGGTGCCCGTAGGTGTCGTTGTAGGTTTTGAACTTGTCGATGTCGAGCATGAGCAGGCTTATCGGCGTCTTTTCGCGGATGGCCCTGCGCCACTCTTGGTTTAGGCGGTTGTCGAAGCTGCGCCGGTTGGCGATTTCGGTCAATTGGTCTATCATGCTCAGGCGTTCTATGGTGCGTATCTGGTTTATGTTGCGTATCTGGTTGCGCACCCTAAGCATCACGATGTTTGGCCTAAACGGTTTGTTTATGTAGTCTACGGCGCTTAGGGAGAGCGCTTTTTCCTCCTCCTCCGCCGAGGTTAGGCCGGTTATGAATATGACGGGTATCTCGCGCGTGGCGTCTTGTTTTTTCAGCGCGGCCAGCACTTCGTACCCGCTCATGCCGGGCATGACGATGTCTAACATGATTAGGTCGGGCTTAAGCTCCGCGGCCTTTTTGATGGCGTAAGCCCCGTCCTTTGCGGCGAATATGTTGTACTTCTCGCCGAGTATGCGGGTCAGTATCATTAAGTTGGTTTTCTCGTCGTCTACGATTAGAATGCTGTTTTTGACGATTTCATCCATTGCGCCTCTCCATTTTTTCTCTTATGGCGGAGAATGTTTTGAACGCGTCGTCGAAATCGAAGTCGTCCATCTGCTTGATAAGTTTTTCGGCGCCTTGGATTTTGCGGAGGGCGTCCTTGTGCTTCATGCAGTTTGGGCTCCCGCGTTGCAACTGCGACGCAAGTTCGTTCATCCACTCGATAGGCTCGTTTTCCGCCGCCGAAGATAGGGGCGCTGTCTTGGCGCTTGCGCCTTGGGGGTTGCCGCGCTCCTTTGCGCGCAGCGGTTCGAGCTCTTCAAGCGCCGCGCTAAGTTCCTTTTCTAAGGCGCTAACGTGCTTGGGCGCGAGCGCGTTTTTTCCGTCTTTCAGGAAAAATTCCGCATCGGCGGCGGCGGCTTGCAGCGCGGGCTTGCCTATTGTCCCGGCGTTGCTTTTGAGCGTGTGCGCGATCCTGTGCGCTTTCTGGATGTCGCCGCCTGACAAAGCGCCTTGAAATTCCTTAAACTTGTGCTGATTGTCGTTTACGAATATAGTGCGCATCTCTAAGAGCAAATCGTTGTCGTAGATTTGCGGGGCATCGCCGCTTGTTGGCTTGTTTGTGGGCTTTAGGTACTTGAGCAGGCAGCGCCACAGTTCCTGCGATGTAAAGGGTTTGCCCACGCAGTCGTGCATGCCGCTCTTTTCGTAGAGTTCTTTTTCGTTTGTCATCACGTTGGCGGTCATGGCCACGATGGGGGTTTTCACGCCCATGCCTAATATCTGCGCCGCGGCCTCAAGCCCGTCCATGATGGGCATGTTTATGTCCATGAATATCAGGTCGAACGGCCTTTCGCCGTTCTCCGCGCGGTTCCTAACTATGTCTACGCCCGCCTTGCCGTTGTCCGCCACGGCAAGCCGCAGGCCGACCCTTTCTAGGTGCTTGCGTATCACCTCTTGGTTCATGGAGTTGTCTTCGCAGGCTAGCACCTCCCCCTCGAACGCCGGTTTCTCTATGTCGTTCAGAGACAGCCCCGGCGCGTCGCCGTCGTCCTCGCTTATGTCAATCGTTTGGAACTTGAGGTCGAAGCTGAACTTGCTGCCTATGCCGGGGGTGCTCTCCACGTAGAGCTCGCCGCCCATGAGATCCACTATGCTCTTGATGATGGAGAGCCCAAGCCCCGTGCCGCCGTACTTGCGCGTGGTGCTGTAGTCGGCCTGCGCGAAAGGTTCGAGCACTTTCTCCATCTCCTCCGGCGTCATGCCGATGCCTGAGTCTTTTACCTCGAAGTGCATGGTTATGGCCTCTTCGCCTGTCGATAGGATGGTGGCCGAGACCTTTACCGTGCCGATGTTTGTGAACTTCACCGCGTTGGAGATGAGGTTGATGAACACCTGCCTAAGCCTCGTCTGGTCGCCGATGAGCCTCTTGCCGATGAACGGCTCCGCGTAGAAGTGCAGGAGCAGCCCTTTCTCCATGGCTTTCGGCATGGTCGCGGTGCGGCAGAGCGCGAACATCTCGTGCAGGTCGAACGGGATGTTTTCAAGCGTCATCTTGCCCGCCTCTATCTTAGAGACGTCTAGTATGTCGTTTATTATTTGCAAGAGCCACGTAGAGTTTTCCATTATCTTGCACAAATATTCAGCCGGCTCCTCGGGGAGGTCGTAGTCTAGCGCGAGTTCCGAGAACCCGACGATGCTGTTCATGGGCGTCCGTATCTCGTGGCTCATGTTGGCCAAAAACGCCGACTTCGCGCGGTTCGCGCTCTTGGCCGCCTCAAGCGCCGCCTCGAGATCTTGGCTCAGCTTCACCATTTCGGTTATGTCGTCGGTGGTGCCGGTAACGCCTACCACTTTCCCGTCGGCGTCGTATATGGGCATCGTGTTGGTGTGGAATGTGCGCCCGTCAAGCACGCTCATCCAGTCTTGCGGGCCCTCGCTGAACGTCTTTTGCACATTGCTTATGATGTCTAAGTGCCTATTCTTCTGCCGCGCGATGTCTAAGTTTTTCCCCACGAGAAACGACGATTCGATACCGATGGTTTTGAGGTATTGCCCGCTGAACATCGTGATGCAGCCGTCCCCGGCCACGGACCATATCACGCCCTTATAGTTTTTGGTGACGGCCTCCATAAACTTGTTCTGGTCTTGGAGCTTGACGGTGCGCTCCGCCACGAGCGCTTCGAGGCGCTTCTCCGTGCTGCGGGTTTTCCTTAGCAGGACGAACATGAGGCCGACGACGCACATCAGCAGGACGGAGATGCTTATGAGGAACGGCTGCCGCGACTGCACTATTTTTACGCGGTAGTCGTAGGTCTTGTGCAGCCACAAGTCGGTGATGCGCGCGAGCTCTATTTCGCCGAGCGCCTTGTCGATGATTGAGCACAGCACGCGCTCGTCTTTGTTAAACCCGAAAGAGGATTCGGCGATGTGGTCGAAGAGGATGTTTACCTTGTACCCCGGGCGCTCTAAGTAGTTCGTCACCGCGAGCGCCTCGTTTTGGCTCGACATGGCCATATCTATGTCGCCGCGGTCTAAGGCGTCGTAGAGGTCGTTGGCGCTTTTGTACTCTAAGGCGTTTGCGTGGCCGGGGAACCACATCTTAAAGAGCTCCTCGTTGGCCGTGCCGGTTTGCACGCCCACGCTTGTGTTCGGGACTTCGCTTATGCCGATGTTGCGGTGGCCGGCTTTAGAGATGAGCGCGTACCTGTTCAGGAGTATGGTGGTCTGCGGCCATAAGAACCTGCCCAAGCGCTCTTTCGTGCGCACGAGGTCGGTGATGAGCGAGACCTCCCCGCGCTCAAGCATGGCGATAAGTTCCGAAAACGCGGCGTGTTCGCTATTGGCAATCTTGAATGTAATTCCGGTGAGCGCCTCTATTTCGCGCAGGATGTCAAGCGATATCCCCTGCCACTGCTTCTCGTTTGCGTTGTAGAAAGAGGACGGGTAGCTGTCGTACTCGGCGGCGTAGGCAACGGTCGGGTTGCTTTTAATGTAGGCTTTCTCTTCGTCGGTCAGCATAGAGAGCATCTTGTGCTTGCTGTATTCGCCGAGCCCTACATTGTAAAGTTTGACGAAATAATTCAGCCCGCCGTTGCTCAAGAATTTGTCCATGACGGAGATGATGGGCATGAAATCCGAGAGCTGGGTGCAGAGCGAGACCGGCTCGTATATGAGCGGCAGGAACATGTTGGTCGTTATGCCGCCGAAAGCGTCGAAGACGGGCTTGGCCGGGTACTCTTCGAAAAAGGCGTCTATCTTCCCGCTTTTGAGCATTTCGTTTGCGTCGCTGAACTCGGTGGCGAAAGCGGATTCGAAAACGTCCTGCGATAGCTGGTGGATCGCCTCGGGCGTGGAAGCGCCCTCGAAAAACCCGTAGCGCAGCGGGCGCTCGGCGGCGATTTTGGATATGGGTTCGCTGCCTTCGAGCCTGTAGTAGACGATGGCGCGGTTGGTTATGGCGGAGGTCATGTGGTAAACCGCCTTGCGCTTCTCGGTGGGCGCCGGGTCGCCGGAGAAGAGCACCGCGCCCGACTCAAGCCCCGATATCAGGCCGCCCCACTCTAAGAGGGCGGGTTTAATGCTTAGGCCGAAGAGCGTGGACATATAGGCGCACACGTGCGCGGCGAACCCCGTGACCTCGCCGCTTTGCCCGACGAAAGACTCTATGCTCTCGAGTATCCCGTAGACGAGGACGCTGTCTTTGTACTTATTCTGCAGCGCCGCGATGGCGGCGGCCTCGCCCTCGGTTACCCCGGGAATTTCCCTATAGCTTGTAAACGGGGGCTTAGCCCCCTCCTCCGACTCGGGCGCGTGGCGCTTGCGCCCGCCGCCCTCGGCGCAGGTTTCGAGCGCGGGCGGCGCGGCCGCGATAAGGAGCGCGGCGGCAAGCGCCGCGCGCATAAAGCGCGCCGCCGCAGGGCGCGTATAGGCGGTAGTTTGCGCAAAAACGGGCATTAGCGTTACCTCGTGTTATCTTTTATTTACGCAGTTGGGGCTGTTTTTTGGGCTGCGCAGCTATAATAATGAAGATAATAATTCCCCTGAGCCGGTATAAGATATTTTTTCCGGCGACAAAAAAAGCGCGCCCCGGTGACACCGGGGCGCGCCGCACTGCAAAATATTGGTAGCGAGGGCAGGATTCGAACCTACGACCTTTGGGTTATGAGCCCAACGAGCTACCGGACTGCTCCACCTCGCGATATATCTGCTTTTTGGGCGTTTGAGGCCCAAACGATACTTAAATATACGTGATTTTTGGTTGAAAGTCAATAGTTTAATGAGAAAAAAGTATTTTTTATTTATTTTTCGGTTATTTTGTCGATTTTGCCGTTAAAATTAATAGCTCGGGGCCAAGAGCCAAAAGATAAAAGCCCGGCGTCAGCCGCCGGGGCACTCCTTAATCTTCTTTTTAAGAAACGCTACGTCCTCCTTAACCGCCTCCCTCTCCCTCTCGACCGCCATTTGTTTTTGCCTATGTATTCCCCTGAGCGTATCGATCATCTCTTGGTAAGAAGCCCGGATCGAGGCCAGCATCTTCTCCCAAGCCGCGTCTACCAGCGCCCGCGCCTCTTTGGCGGCCTTTTCTATGTTCGCGGACACGCAGGAGGAGCAGAGCGGCCCGTAGAATTCTTTTATGGCGTCTAAGCGGACCGACTTCTTTTTGAAGATGTCCATCATCTGCGGCTGCGGGGTCTCCCACGCCGCGCTTCCGAAGGCTGCGCCGCCGTCGGGCGTGTTTATCTCTATTTGCGCTATAAATTTTTCCGCGCTCGGCTCTTGTTGTTTGGCCCCGTTGCCGTCGCCGCCGCCGAGGAGCTCCGCGTAGCGCTTTTGCAGGTTTGCCAGCGCGAGCGTGTGGTGCAGGGCGAGCGTTCGCACGGATTTGTTTGCGGAGTTTACCATTGAGGCTAAGAGGCGCGCGCCGGCGTCCGCGGCGTGTTTGGGCAGCATGGTCGCGGCGATGCTCGCGGCCTCTTCGGGGAAGTACTTGCCGTTCAGTATCGCGTTTAGGGCTTTTTCCATGGAGAGCGCGCTGTGCCCGCCGGCGTCGCCCCGCGCTTGCGCGTC
The DNA here is from genome assembly GCA_031254445.1 of Chitinispirillales bacterium. Taxonomy (GTDB): domain Bacteria; phylum Fibrobacterota; class Chitinivibrionia; order Chitinivibrionales; family Chitinispirillaceae; genus GUT77. The sequence continues at coordinate 15,213 of JAIRUL010000119.1, read as the reverse complement.
GAATTTCGCTATCAGCTCGTCCTTCTCCTCGGCGCACCTCCTGGCTTGCGACTCGAGCTCTAAGCTCAGCGATTGGATGGCGCCGGTGATGGCGCTCACCTCCTGCTGCGCGGCGTTTATGGGCGTGAGCTTGCCGCTCAGTTTTTTCTCTAAGCGCTCTCTTACGCCGGCGATGATCTCTTGGTACTTGCCGCTGAGCGCCTCGGAGAGCGTGAAGTACTTCTCGCGCACCATGAAGCCGAGCACCTCTTTTTTGACGGCGTCAAGCCCGCTCTGCGCCCACGCCTTGTCGGCCATCTCCTCGTTTGCGGCGCGCTCGCCCTTTATCGCGCAGGTGCGGTATAGGGCCGTGCCGCTGTCGAAGCCGAGCTCGCGGCTTAGGATGCCGCGGATGAACCTGTCCACCTCTTCTAATTCCGGTTCGGAGAGGAGGTCGACCTTGTTTAAGATGAAGAAGAGTTTCGGGATGCGCTCCTTGACTTGGCGCAGGAACTCCATCTCCGTCTGGGTCATGGGCGGGTCGGCGGAGAGGAGGAAGAGCGCGGCGTCGCACTCGGCTAAGAGGTCGAGCGTGGTCTGCGTGTTGTGCAGGTGCGTGGAGCCGAAGCCGGGCGTGTCGATGAGCGCCGTTCCGTTTGCGAGCAGGTCGCTTGGGCACGTGATGGTCGCGTCCTTTACCTGAAGGCGGTTTTTGGGGTTGTTCTCCTCGGCGACGTACTGCCGCAGGGCGCTCTCTATCTTGGCGGCGGAGTCCGCGACGATGACGTCTTCGAGCCCGTCTAGGAAGCGTATCCGGCACGTCTGTTTAGCGCCGTATTCTATGATGGTGGGGACGGAAGTGAGCGGCAGCACGGAGGTAGGCAGCGCCTTTATCCGCAGGAGCGCGTTGATGAACGTGCTCTTGCCGCGGTTGAACTGGCCGAGGATGGCAAAGTGCAGGCGCCCCTTGGAGAGGCGCGTCTGCAGCTCCGCGAGCATGCGCGCGCAGTGGGCGAAGTCGGGCGGCAGCGACTCGCAGAAAATCCGCGCGCGCCTGACCGTTTCGTCGAAAGAGAGCGGCTCGCTCTCCGCGGGCGCCTGCGCGGCGGTGTTGGTTTCGTAGATGCCGGGGCTCGCCGTTATCATAGGTATCTAAAATATACAATATGACAACCATGAAATTTTTTTTTGATTTCTTGCGGCGCATAAATTATATTTCGTCTTAGCGTGTATTTCCGTAAATTATTTTTGTAGCCCCATACCGAAAGGAGGGTTAATGTGTCGAATAAGTCGATAGAACAACTTATTCAGGAAAAGGCCTACGAGATCTATGAGAGGCGTGGCCGCGTACCGGGCGATCCCCAGTTGGACTGGATTCAGGCCGAGAAAGAGGTGACGGCGGAGCTGAAGAAGAAGGAGGCCGCGAAGCCCAAGGCGCCCGACATAAAGCCCGTCGTCGCCGCGACCGCGCCCAAAGCGGAGGTTAAGCCCGCCGCCCCTGCCCCTAAGGTAGAGGTCAAGGCCGCTCCGACCCCCGCGCCCAAGGTAGCCGCGCCCGCGCCGGTCGCCGCCGCGCCGGCCAAAAAGGTCGTCGTCAAAAAGGCCCCTGTCAAAAGGTAATGCGCGGCCCGCAGCCTCCGTTCGCGTAGGCGGAGGCCGGCCGGCCCGTACCCTATGCCTCTCCGCGCGCCGCCGGCGCCGTCCTGAAGGCGCGGTCAAAAATAACCAATTTTGCCCGCCTCTCTTGCAACGCTTGCCCATAGCCAGCGATGTCCGCGCTGCCGGACTCGAACTCGACGTAGGCGCTCCCGATGGTGTGAAGGTAGTGGGAGTCCGACGCGCTGACCGCCGCGTACCCCTTAGTGAGCTTCCGCGCCTCCTCACGCATCGCCCCGGCGCGGGATAGCTCCGCCGCGGAAAACTCCCCGGACAAAAAACCAAGCTGCGATATCACGCTAAAGCGCGGCTTATCGACGTGCGCGGCTATAAAGAGCCCGCCTAACGCCGCCACCCGGACGCGCAATTCGTCTATGCTAAGCCCGCAGGCGAGCCCGAGATACCGCTCCTCGAAGCCCTCTATTTCGTCCTCCTCGTTCACGAGCGCTTGGTCGCCGAACTTTTCGGGGATGTTCTCCACGCGCGGCAGCGCCTCGCGCACTATCCGGCCAAGCTCCGCCGCCGCGTCGACGCCTCCGAAGAGGCAGACGATGTGCGCCTCCTCCGCCGTGGTGACCTCAAGCCCGGGGAAGAACAGTATGCCCGCGCGCTCGCAGAGGCGCGCCATGGCCGCGCAGTTCCCGGCGGAGTTGTGGTCGGTGAGCGCGAGGCAGTTCACCCCCACCTCCCCGGCCCGCTCGACAATCGCCCGCGGCGACATGTCGAGGGAGCCGCAGGGGGAGAGGCAAGAGTGGATGTGCAGGTCGGCGCGGTAGAGCATAGTCTAAAAATCGGCGGTTGAGGGTGATAGGTTTAGTTGAACGTCACCCCATAATCTTGGCGTACACTAGGTGCGACGCCGTGAACTGGTTCTTCTCCGTTTGCAGCACCGCGATCCCCTCCCGCTCGGCCGCCTCCACCATGTCGCCGGGGATCGGGTGGTCGTTGCAGATTATCACCGCCGAGACCCCCGCCAAAGCGGCGACCGCGATGGTGTTGACGTGCGCCTGGATGGTGATGAGCGCGCAGCCGTCCGAGGCGTTGGCCATCACGTCGCTCAAGAGATCCGACGTGTAGCCGGAGGTGACCTCCTCGTCCGCGCCCGCTGGCTGGACGATTTTCATGCCCAAGGCCGCGGCTAATTCGCTTGCTTTCATGTTGCGCCTTTCCGGTGGTTTTGACCCTAACTACCTCTTTATAAGCATCGATGCCCGCTCCATCTCCGCAGGTATCTCGCCTATCACGTCCGCCAAATCCCGCGCGTCGAGCCCGAGCATCTTCGCCTTGGGGTCCAGCTCCGCGACCGCCGCCTCCGCCGCCGCGGGGCTGTCGGCGTCGATCTTGCTCAAGATGTCCGCCGCGTGGCATATCATCACCGCGTCGGCGCAGATTGTCGCGTCCTCCGGCTCGTGGTGGCAGACAAGGGGCTGCTCTATTTCGTCCGGCAGCGACCATGTGCCCGTCAGCCACGACGCCACGTCGCAGTGCGTGTAGCCCAAAACCTCCTTCTCCGCCTCAAAGCTCGACATCCCGTTCATCCGCGCGTGGTGCAGCGCCTTGTGGAAGTCTAGGTTCAGGTACTGCTCCATCACCACTTTCCCTACGTCGTGCAGGAGCCCCGCGCAGAAAGCCTCCTCGGGGTCGAGCGCGTAGTTCCGCTTCCGCTTGTGCGCGAGCAGCCGCGCTATCACCGCGCACCTAAGCGAATGGTTCCAAAAGGCGTTTCGGTCGAAAACCGCCGGCGCGTCGTCGTCGTCGCTGTTGAACATGTCAAAGACCGTCAGGCTCAAGACCATTGTCTGTATAATCTTGAAGCCGAGTATGATAACCGCGTTGTTCAGCGTGTTTATGCTGCGCGGTATGCCGTAAAACGCGCTGTTGGCGAGGCGCAGCACCTTGGCGCTCAGAGAGATGTCCTGAGAGACAAGCGTCGCAACGGTGTCGGCGGAGGTGGTCGGCGAGTTCACTATCCGCATAAGCCGCGAGGCGATATGCGGCAGCGTCGGCAGGTTCGCGATAGTTTTTATTTTGTCCTGCAGCTCTTCTATATTATAGTTCATCTTGCGCCCGGTTTTTATCCTTTATTATTTATTTCTGCGATTAATTTTAGAGGGGTAGACGCCAACCGTCCATAGTCCATACTCATTGTACAATCATGGGCGGGGAAAGTCAAAACCTTTAAAATCAAAAAAATTTAAATCTTTTGAATTTGATTTTATAGCCGCTGTTGGTTGATTTTCATTATTACATTTAATATATTGTTATGTAGCGCCGCAATTTACTCGCCGTACCGGAGATTATTAAATTTTGCGGCTAACCGTACTTAGCGATATTATTGGAGGTATTGATGCACAGTAGCGATAACGAAAATAGCGGCGAAGTCGATATATTTGAGCTGACCGTTACCCCGCCGCCCACAGAACCCATAGAGACGGAGACCAACAGCTACCCTGCGGAAACGCTGCGGCAAGCGATGGCGCACCCGCACGCGGCGGCCGGCGCGGACGTCGGCGAATTTGATTTTGGCCCGTCGCCGCAAAACGACGCGGAGGATGATTTTGACGTCGGCCCATCGCCCCAAGAAGAGGTTGCGGACGAATTTGCCGATATCGGCGACGGCGCCCCCGGGCAAAAGAGCGGGTTCCTATCCAAATTGTTCCGCAAAATAGCCGACAAGGTAGAGCAGGCGGGCGGCTCGCTGCTGAATAACGATGCCGCGAGAGCTTCGTCCGCGCCCGACGAGCCCGTCGCCGCCGATTCGGGGGTTTTTGAGATGACGGTTCCCGCCGGGAAACCCGCCGAAGGGCCGTCCGCGCCCGACGAGCCCGTTATCACCGATTCGGGGGTTTTTGAGATGGCGGTTCCCGCCGGGGAGCCCGCCGAAGGGCCGTCCATGCCCGACGAGCCCGTCGCCGCCGCTTCGGGGGTGTTTGAGACGGCGGTTCCCGCCGGGGAACCCGCCGAGGAGCCGTCCGCGCCCGGCGAGCCCGTTATCACCGATTCGGGGGTTTTTGAGATGGCGGTTCCCGCCGAAGAGCCCGCTGCCACCGATTCAGGGGTCTTTGAATTGAACGCTTCCCCCGCCGAACCCGCAGCCGCTGATTCGGGCGTCTTTGAAATCAGCCAACCCCAAGCGGAGGAACCGGCAAGCGCGGAGTGGGAGATAGGTTGGGAGCCGGAGGATGGCAGCCCAGCCGAGGCTGAGTTCGACGTATCCGCCGCCGCGCCGCAGGCGGAGGAGAAGCCGCTGCCCCCGCCGCCTCTCTTCACAAAGATAGCGCACGTGTGCATCTACGTGGAGAACCTTGAACGGTCGGTGGAGTACTATTCGAAAATCGGCTTCCAAAAGCGCTTCGCTTTCAACAAAAACGGCAAGCTCTTCGGCATATACTTAGAGTTCGGCGGCGGCAATTTCATAGAGATATTTGAAGACGCGTCGCGCTCCGCGGAGGCGCCGGGAAAACTCGCCCACTTCTGCCTCGAAACGCCGGACATCGACGCCGCGACGGAGTCGCTGACCGCCCGCGGGGTAGAGTTTACGCCCAAAAAATTGGGCAGCGACTCTACTTACCAAATTTGGCTGAAAGACCCCGACGGAAACAGCTTCGAGATACACCAATACACGCCGGACAGCTCGCAGATAGTGGGCATAGACGTAGAGGCGGATTGGTAGGCGGCGGCTCAACGCCGCAGGGGCGTAGACGTAGACGTAGGGGCAAGGCGCGCCTTGCCCCTGCTAATCGCCGGCCAATTCCCCGATAACCCCCAAAACCCTCTCGACCGCCTTGACCGGCTCCGCCCGCTTCATCGCGCCGGCGCACTTTTCCCTATCGTCCCACAACGCCTTGACATTTTCCGCGAGGATAGCCCCGTTAAGCCCCTCTTGCGCCAGCACCTTGCAGTATCCGAGCTTCTCGAACGAGCGCGCGTTGAGTATCTGGTCGCCGCGGCTCGCCGCCGTCCCAAGCGGGATGAGCAGCGCGGGTTTTGCCGCGGCCAAAAGCTCGAAGAGGGTCGTCGCGCCCGCCCGCGATATGGCCATGTCCGCCATGGCGAAGATGTCCGGCAGCCCGTCGCCGACGTACTCGAACTGGCAGTACCCCTTGCGCGCCCCTGGGGCCTTGCCGCCCTTGCCGCAGATGTGGCAGATGTTGAAATCGCTAAGCAGCATGTCGAGCCCGCCGCGGACCGCCTCGTTCACCGCTTGGGCGCCAAGGCTTCCGCCTATAACCATGATTGCCGGCTTGCCGTCGTCAAACCCGCAAAGCTCCCTGCCCCGCTCCGCGTCGCCGCTAAAGAGCTCTTCCCGCACCGGCAGCCCCGTCATCACGCGCTTGCGCGGAGGCAAGCGCGCCTCGGTCTCGGGGAAGCTGAAGCAAACCTTTTTCGCGAACGGTATGGATAGCCTATTGGCAAGCCCCGGGGTGATGTCGGATTCGTGGATGACAACCGGCACCCCGCAAACCCACGCCGCCCAAACGACGGGGCAGGAGACGAAACCGCCTTTGCTGAATAGGATTTTGGGGCGCAGCTTTATTAAAAGCGCGAGCGCCTGAAAGAATCCAAGCGCAATCCTAAACATATCTGTAAAATTCCTAAAATCAAAGTAACGCCGCAGCTTCCCCGCGCTTATGCAGTGGTACGGTATCCCCGCCTTGTCAATAAGCCCGCGCTCCATCCCCCCGCGAGTGCCTACGTAATGCGCCTCAAACCCCATGCCTATAAGCCCGCTGATAAGCGCGATGTTCGGTGTGACGTGCCCAGCCGTGCCGCCGCCTGTAAGCAAAATTTTTTTCATAGATATAATAGTCCTTACGTACGCCTAAAAACAATGCAAGCATTCTGCCCGCCGAACCCAAAGCTATTAGTCATCGCGACGCCAACCACTTTCTCGACAGCCTTCCCTAGCGTCAAGTCAACGCGGACATCCAATTCCGGGTCGACGTTTACTGTGTTGATTGTCGGAGGAATCATCCCCTTGTATATTGACAAAACCGTAATCGCCGCCTCCAGCGCCCCGACGCCGCCGAGCAAGTGCCCGGTCATGGACTTTGTCCCGCTGACGTGGAGTTTGTCAAGCGAATTTTTGAACAGCCTCCCGACCGCGCCTATCTCCGGCCCGTCGCCCGCCGGCGTCGATGTGGCGTGTAAGTTGATGTACCCTACCTCTTCCGTGTTCACGCCCGCGTCGTCGAGCGCAAACGCCATCGCCCTTTCGACCGCCGCGCCGTCGGGGTGCGGCAGGGTCGAGTGGAACGCGTCGGCGGTCATGCCGCCCCCCGCGAGCTCGGCGTAGATGCGCGCGCCCCTGGCCTTTGCGTGCGCGAGCGACTCGACGACGAGCGCCGCCGCGCCCTCGCCGAGGACAAATCCGTCGCGCTCCTTGTCGAAAGGCCGCGACGCGGTAGCCGGATCGCCGTTCCTCTCCGAGAGCGCCCGCAGCGCCCCGAACCCGCCGACGCCCGTAACGTTTATCGGCGCCTCGGAGCCGCCTGCGATTATCACGTCGGCTTTGCCGAGGCGGACGAGGTTCAGCGCGTCTATCAGCGCGTGCGACGACGAGGCGCAGGCGCTGACCGTGGCGTAGTTCGCGCCGCGAAACCCGTACTTTAGCGCGATGACCCCCGCGGCGATGTTGCTTATCATCTTCGGAACCATAAACGGCGAAAAGCGCGGCTTGCCGCCGCCCGCCTGCGCGTACTTGAAGAGCTCCTCCTGAAGCGTATTGATCCCGCCTATCCCCGAGGCGAAAATCACCCCGCGCCGAAACGGGTCGCCCGGAACGGCGCCGAGCCCCGCGTCGCCAAACGCCTGAGCCGCCGCCGCGACCGCGTACTGCGTATACAAGTCCATCCCCCGCGCCTCCTTGGCGTCGAAGTACGCCCCCGCGTCAAACCCCTTAACCTCGCAAGCGAAGCGCGTCCGAAACTGCGAGCAGTCAAACCGGGTGATAGGCCCCGCCGCGCTTTTGCCCGAAAGCAGGGCCGCCCAAGAGTCAAAGACCGTGTTGCCCGCCGGCGAGACCATGCCGAGGCCGGTGATTACGGCTTTCTGCAATTCTTTCATATAATGTTCCGATTTTGTTGATTTTGCATTGATAACCGTTCAGATTAAATATAATTGTTGGCGTTGATGTTGATGTTGACTTTGTGTGGCGGCTTTAGCCGCCACACGTTATGAAGCCGTAGGCTTCGTCTGAAAAAGATTTAAAAGATTTTAATATCTCCATCCCATAATATATATTTATCATTTTGCGCATTTTAACCCTATTTTACGCAATAGCCCCGCCAAAGCAAAAAGGCCGGGCTAGAGCCAAGGGCGGTGACGATGGGCGATTTATCTGGAAACAATGGCAACAATGCCGACCGCCGGTTTTTCGGCGGGGTTCCCGTTTTGGGCGTGGCGGTGCTGATAGTGGTTTTTGTCGGCTTCGCTGTGGATACTATCGGCGCGAAGGAGGACAACTTCTTTGCCGACGTGGTCCGCATGGACAACGTGGCCGCCAAGATACACCAGAACTACGTGGAGGACGTCTCCTCCAAGGACTTGGTGGACAACGCCATCAAGGGGATGACGCAGATCCTCGACCCGCACACCTCCTACTTCGAGGCGAAAGAGTACGAGGACCTGCGGATGCAGACGGAGGGCAAGTTCGGGGGGCTTGGGATACAGATATCGATCCGCGACAAGGTTTTGACGGTGATGACCCCGATTTCGGGCACGCCGGCGCACCGCGCGGGTATCCAGTCGGGCGACCAAATTATAAGGATAGACGGGGTTTCCACGCGCGGGTACACCACCGACAAGGCGGTGACGAAGCTGCGCGGCGAGCCCGGGACGGACGTCAAGCTCCTCATCCGCCGGCGGGGCGAGGCGCAGGACCTGGAGTACGTGATACGCCGCGACATTATACACATAAAGTCAGTGCCGTACTACGGTGCGCTCGACAACGGCATCGGCTACGTCACGCTGCAGCAGTTCTCGCAGGAGGCCGGCGCGGAGGTTGAGAAGGCCATCCGCGAGCTTCTGAAGAAGAATATAAAGGGGTTCGTTTTCGACCGGCGCCACAATCCGGGCGGGCTTCTGCCGCAGGCGATAGAGGTATCGGAGAAGTTTTTGCCGAAGAAGTCCCTCGTGGTCTCCACGCGCGGGCGCGTGCGCAACCAAAACAAGGAGTTTTTGTCCAACACGGGGGCGGTGCTGCCTATGGACATGCCGCTGGTGGTGCTTGTGGACAGGGCCTCGGCGAGCGCGTCGGAGATCGTGGCCGGGGCGGTGCAGGATTGGGACCGGGGGATTATTTTGGGCGACACCACGTTCGGCAAGGGTTCTGTGCAGACCGTCTTGCAATTAGACGCGGTCAACCACATCAAACTGACGACGGCTTTTTATTACACGCCGGCGGGCCGGTGCATAAACCGCCCCGAAAATTTTGTGCGCAAGGGCGGCGATTTTGACGACGATTTGGAGGAGGTGGACGAGGAGGAGCCGGAGGCGGCGCCCCTCGGCAAGGGCAAGGACGCGAAGAAAGAGCGGGCGAAAGCGGATACCGCGACCTACCGCACGAAAGGCGGGCGCTTAGTCTACGGCGGCGGCGGCATCGTCCCCGACACTGTGGTGGCGCGCAAGATACCGGAGGCCGCGATACGCGCGCTGTTCTTGAAAGATATGTTTTTCCAGTTCGCCAACATCGAGTACGTGAAGCTGCAGAAGCGCGGCGTGAAGGTCGCGCCCGACTACCAGCCGGACGAGGCGACGATGAAGGCCTTTTACGCGCACTTGGACTCGGTCGGCTTTACGTTCCAGAGCGTAGCGCAGCTCCAATTCGACGAGTTCAAGAAGCGGAGCGGAATCGTTGAGGACACGCTGCTCAAAGACAACAAGAACCCGTACTTGGAGCCGCCCAAGCTAGACGCCGCCGCGTTCAAAAACCTGAAGGCCGCGTCGGAGCGCGTTGACTCGATTTTATCGGCGGACAGCAAGCAGGCGATAAGGCAGAGCGAGCCGGAGATAAAGCGCCTAATCCGCGACGCGCTTTTAGTCAGGGAGTTCGGCCAGGATCACGAGTCCGTCTACCGTTCAAAGCTAATGAGCGACGAGCAGTTCGCCGCCGCCGCCAAGCTTCTAGCGGACAAACCGGCCTACAGCCGATTGCTTAAAGTGCAGTCGGCAAATAAGGGGGGCGGGGGCGACGGTAAGGATAGCAAGGGGCAGGATAAGAAGAAAGGGAAGTAGTTGACGTTGACTTTGATTTTGACTTTGATTTTGACTTTGACTTTGATTTTGACTTTGTGTGGCGGCTTTAGCCGCCACACGTTATGAAGCCGTAGGCTTCGTCTGAAAAAGATTTTAAAGAATTTGATTTTAAAAGATTTAAAAGATTAAAAAGAAAAAATTGATTTGATTTTAAAGATAAAACAGTAAAAGCGGAGGTTTGCAAGTATGATTCGCAAAATGCGTGAAATGGCGCCGATGATAATGATTGTCATCATTGTGGCATTTGTCGGCGGAACCCTGTTCTTAGACTGGGGCATGAACATAATGGGGCAGGGGGGCGCTAGGTCTCTCGCCGGCAAGATTGACGGGACAGAGATTCCGATTCAGCACTTCGTCAGGCTTGTGGACATGGAGCGCGCTAGGATGCAGGAGGGGGGCAGGGACGTGCCGCCCATGCAGTACCGCATGGTGCCCTCGCAGGTGTGGAATCAGGAGGTCAATAGGATTCTCTTGGACAAGGCGGTCAAGTCTATGAGGCTTGAGCCGTCCGAAAACGAGGTCTTCGAGTACATGAGGCGCAACCCGCTCCCCGGGCTTGACACCGCGTTTGTCTTCCAAACGGACGGGCGCTTCGACACCACCAAGTACGTGCAGTGGCTAAATACGCCGCAGACGTACAGGATGTACCCCTGGTTAGTCGAGGTCGAGCGCCAGGTGAGCGGCCAGATACTGCCCGGGATGAAGCTTGACGCGCTCCTGAAGGCCGGCGTCTTCGTCTCGCCCTCCGAGGCCGAGTACGAGTACGCCCAGAGGAACAACAAGTCCACTTTCGAGTACTACAAGATTATGAGCAAGGATCACCGCAGCGACACGGCGGCGTTCACCGACAAGGCGATCAGCGACTACTACGCGTCGCACCAGAGCCTCTTCCGCCGCGACGAGCAGGCCGACCTCTACTTCGTGAAAATAGCCAAGGCCGCGACGGCGGAGGACATAGAGATGAGCAGGCAGAACCTCATAGACATCAAGAGGAAAGTGGAGTCCGGCGAGAGCGCCTTTGAAGCCGAGGCGGAGTTTGAGTCGGACGACGAGGGCTCCTCCCAAAACGGCGGGGACTTAGGCTGGTTCGGCAGGGGCGCGATGGTGCCGGAGTTCGAGGCTGCGGCGTTCGCCTTAGAGCCCGGGGCCATATCCGACCCGGTGAGGACGGCGTTCGGATACCACATCATAAAGCTCGAGGAACGCGGCGAGCCGGATTCCAGCGGCGATTTCAAGGTGAGGGCGCGCCACATCCTGATAAAGGACGGCCCCTCAAACGAGACGATAGACGCCCTTTCGGATAAAGCGGAGCAGATTAAAAGGGCTATGGCCGGCAAAGGCGTCGTTGACGGCGCGGCAAGCGACCCGACCGTCGCGCTCGACTCGACAGGGCTCTTCAAGAGGGGCGACTTGCCCCCCAAAATAGGGTACGTCTCCGGCGCGGGCACATTCGCCTTTAGCCGCAAGGCGGGCGAGGTCTCCGACGTGCTTGACAACGAGAGCGCGTTTTATATACTTGCCATCAAGGAGAAGACGAAGAAAGGCTTGCAGCCGCTCTCGGCGGCGCGCGATCAGATTGTAGAGGCGCTCAAAGATTCCATGTCTATGAACGGCGCGAAAGCGTACGCCGAGAAAGTGCTGGAAAGGGTAAAGGGCGGCGCCGCCTTAGACGAGATAAAGGAGATGGATAGGAACATCGTGGCCGGCGCCGCGGAGGAGCAGTCGGTGGGCGGCTTCATACCGCAGCTTGGCCCCGCGTCAAAGCTCGCCGCGGTGGCGGCGAGCCAGCCCGAGGGCGCTGTCTCCGGCCTGATAGAGGAGAAAAACGGCTACGGCATAGTCCGCACCATAAAGAAAGACGCGCCGGCTGCCTTCGACTTAAATAACAACCCGCAGGCGATGCAGGCCGCGGATATGGCAAGGACGCAGGGGCGCCAAGCGGCCTACGGCGAGTGGTTCAAGGAGCTGCACAACCGCGCCAAGATAATCAACAATGTCGATAAGTATTATTTGGATTGACGGAGGCGGCAGCTTTTTGATTACGAAACTTACTATAAGAAACTTCAAAGCTATCAGCAACTTATCAATTAAGTTGACGCCGCTGACTATATTGATAGGAGAAAACTCTTGCGGCAAAAGCACCGTTTTGCAAGCGCTGGATTTTCTATGCTCGGCCGTATCGCGGGACATAGGTGAATATCTTAATGACCGCGAGTGGGAATTTGACGATATTAGGTCACAATTTGCCTCTAAAGATGATAGTATAAGCTTTGAGGCCGAAATTGACATTGATGGTAAAAATCTGTTTTGGGAAATCTCAATCAACAACGATGGCGGTAAAAAATGGTTGGTACGGGAGCGTATAGCTGATAAAAATACGCGCAAACTCTACCTTTCTTTTGGAATGGAGAAAGAAGACGGTTACCCCAATAATTTTTCTTCGTTTAACATTCAATCTTCCGTGCTAAAGATACTTAATACCGATCGGCAAAATTCAGAAAAAGGGCCCTTTGACGATGTTTTGTTTAAGCTAAAGCTGTTCCTGACATCGTCTAGTAGTTTTGAGCTGCTTTCTCCCGATAGGATGCGAAGCAAAGGCAGCCGCGGCCAAGCAAACGATATTGGAATGGGCGGCGAAAGGCTTGCGGCGTTTATCCATGGCATGACCGTATCCCAAAAGAATGACCTTAGCAAAATTGTGTCTGAGTTTGTCGGGTATGACGTGAAAGTTACAACAGCTAAAAATAGGTCGTTCGGGTGGGTAGAAATGTATTTAGAAGAAGTATGGGGCAAGGAGGGCGTAAAAGTAAAAAAACGCTATATTAGCGACGGACTGCTCCGCATTATTGCGTTCTCCGCTATTTTGGTAAATCAGGACAGCAAGCCGGTAGAGCGCGGTGTGACAAAAGGCTTAATATTGCTCGATGAAATCGAAGACGGCATCCACCCAAGCCTTTCCGAAAGCGTTGTTAATAAATTTAAAGAGGCGGCGTTAAAATTTAGGAAGCAGGTTATAATAACTAGCCACAGCCCTGTAATGGTAAATTTTTCTGATATACATGGTATCCAATTCATGTGGCGCGATTCCAAAGGGAAAGTTTATGCAAAGCCGTTGTTCCAAACGAAAGAAATGAGGGAGACATTAGATTTTCTAAACCCGGGCGAAGTTTGGCTAAATTACACGAAAGACGATATCATTAAAAGGCTTTCCACGGCAGACGGCGCAGGGGCGGCGCATGATTAAAATCCTGCTATGCGGCGAGGGCGTTACCGAGTACGGGCGCGATGAATGCAGTCACGGCGAATATTTTCATGCGGATGGGGTAATGCAAGTCCTTATCAAAAAACTTGCCGGCGATGCCGGAACTAATCTATCATTTGTTGTAAAAAAATCTTCTGATCTAAAAAACATTGGAACGCTTCCCCGCAAGGGATATCAAAATGCAAAAAATGCTAAGGCTATAAAACTTGCTCAGATGGCGAAACAAGAAGATTGTCTCCATATTGTATACCACCGCGATGAGGATAATAAAGGCTTTAAGTCAAAATATGACGAGGTGCTTGAATATTTTACGGCAGCGCAAGAAAAAGGGGTGCCTTGTTTAGCGATAGTGCCGATGCACATGACGGAAAGTTGGTTATTGTCGGACGCCGGAGCATTTCCAAAAATACCGGATAGTCCCAAATTGCCGAACAAGCCAGAGGAGACATGGGGAGGTAAAGGCACCGATACCCACCCTAAAAAATACCTTTCTCGCGTTTTAGAACAGTTTCATATGCTCCCATCTGCGGAAATATGCGCCGATATAGCGGAAAAAATGGATGTTGAGGTAGTCAGGAAACAATGCCCGATTAGCTTCGGCCAGTTTTATGAAGATATGAAAGGATTTATAAGCGGCGGGAGCATACCGGCTTAAAATCGTTGTTATAGGCCCCCGTAGCACCAAATCTTGCTTTTCGGCTCCGCCCCCCTTTCCTCCCAAAAAACAATATTTTTTTTGACATTGCGCCTTGCAGTATATATATTATCATAGGTATGACTATTTCAAAAGGGCGCGCGTAATCTAATTATGATGGCGGAAAAGCGTTATAAGAAGCTGGGCGAGGTGCTGCTCGCTCAGGGGCTGATTACGGAGGAGCAGCTCCTGATCGCGCTGCGCGAGTGCCGGCGCAACGGCATGAGCCTCGGCTCGACGCTCGTGCAGTTCAAGTTTATTACTAACGACGACCTTACCGCCGTTTTGGGCGAGCAGATCCACCTGCAGCAGAAAAAACGCATCGGCGAGATTCTCACCGAGCAGGGGTTCATATCCCAAGAGCAGCTTGACAAGGGGCTCTCCGAGCAGCGCTCGAGCAAGGCGCTCCTAGGGACGTGCCTCGTTAAGCTCGGCTTTATCAGCGAGGCCAAGCTCATCGACGTGCTTAGCGCGCAGTTAGACATACAGCACGTGGTGCTGCAGCAGTTCAACTTCTCGCCGCACCTCTTAAAGAGCATCCCCGAAGAAATGGCGCGCCGGTACAAGGTGATCCCGCTCTTCGAGCGCAACGGCGTCCTCACCGTGGCAATGGTCGACCCCACGAACCTGCGCGTCATAGACCACCTAAAGTTCAAAACGGGCCGCGAAATAGACCCGGTGCTGGCCACCGAGAAGAGCGTCATGTCGGCCATCGAGAAGAACTACCACTCGGCGAGCGAGGAGATGAGCCAGCTCCTCAGCAGCGTGGCCTCGTCGTCGCAGGGCGGCGACCTCGAAATAGTGAAGTCGCAGGAGGAGTCCGACTCGCTCTCCGACGAGGAGGGCGCGCAGGTCGTCAAGCTCGTGAACCTCATAGTCACGCAGGCCATCACCTCCGGCGCCTCCGACATACACCTCGAGCCGTTAGAAAACTACACGCGCCTGCGCTACAGGATAGACGGCGACCTCGTGGAGCAGAACCCCATCCCCGTGCAGATGCGGGCGCAGATCACCTCGCGCCTAAAGATCATGGCTGGCATGGACATCGCCGAGAAACGCAAGCCCCAGGACGGACGCTTCAGGATAAGGGCGTCCGGGCGCGAGATTGACCTGCGCGTATCGTCGTTCCCCGTCATGACGCGCCTGCGCGGCGTCAACGAAAAGATAGTGATGCGAATACTCGACCCGCAGTCGATGAACATCTCTATCGACATGCTGGGGTTCCTGCCCAAGACGAAAGATATGTTCGAGGAGACCATCGAGAAGCCCGACGGCATCCTCTTAGTGACGGGCCCGACCGGCAGCGGCAAAAGCTCGACGCTCTACGCGGCGCTTAAAAGGATAAACGACGTCGCCATAAACATCA
>JAIRUL010000072.1 GCA_031254445.1 Chitinispirillales bacterium | reverse complement strand
CCGGGCGGACCGAGCAAACCCGATGCCCCGCCAGTTCGTCGTCGTCCGCCGCCGCCGTTTCGATCACGCGGTCGACCGTTTCCCCGTTGACCTTGCCGCGCACGACAACCGCCGCGCCGGCCGAGTTCCGCATCTTCGAGAAGCGCACGACCGCCGCCGCGCTGAAGTGCAGATCAATTTCGTCGGGCTTGCCAAGCCCGACTGCCAAGGGGCCGGTTGCATCGCGGAGGTAGAACTGTATGATGTTTGGGGTTGATTCGTTTTGCGTTGGCGCGCCCCGCGCTAACGCGCCGCCCCCGGCCGCGAGCCCGCAAATCTTCTCTATCGTTTCATTCTCGTCCCCGTTGCGCGAAACGATCACGCGGTAATTCCGCGACCTCCTGAAGTGCCGCCCGTAGGCTATGAGCTTGAAATCGACAAGCGAGAAATTCGGGCTATTCTCGGCCAAATCGCTAAACCGCGCGCCTGTCTCAATGTTCGTCAGCAGGCACCCGCCGGCCGGCGCGCTGTGCGCAAGCGAGTGTTCTTTCGCGTACGCTAACTGCGCGGCGCGGCTTCTTCCCGATATGCCAAGCAGCTTTTCCCTATTGACAATTCCTGCGCTCTCGGCGCCGGTAGGCGGCAGCAGCTTCGCGGAGAGCGGGCGCAAAAGCCTCCCCGTCAGCCCCGACAGCTTCTCCACTTTCATTAGCGTAGGCAGCTTCTGCGACATAGGCCGCTGCCCGGCGACCTCCCCCGTGGCAAGGCAGACCGCCCCCTCCTCCTCAATAATCCGCGCGGCCTTCTTAAGCCGGTGTATCCTGCAATCGACGCACGGGTTGGCGTTTTTGCCGAACCCAAACAGCGGGTCGCGGATCATATCCAAATACTCCTCCCCCTCCTCCTCAACCCGCAAGGGAACCCCGAGCGCGTCGGCGTATTCGGCAATTTTGCCGGGGTGCTTGCCAATGCCGGAATAAAACGGCAATAAAAAATGCAGCGCCTTGACGTCCAAGCCCTGCGATTTAAGCAGATGGACGGCGATGGTGCTGTCAAGGCCGCCGGAGAACATCACTATGATTTTATGCCTTTGCATGCGCCAATATCCCCATCCGTTCAATTATAATCCAAATACCCCCGAAACCTTCGGTGAAACCACCCAAACCAATGCTCGGGGTATTGCCTTATCCACCCCGAAAGGATATCGTTGTGCTGCGCCTGAATCGCGTTAATCGCCGCGTCCTCGCCCTGCCCTTCAAGCGCCGCCGGTTGCTCCGCCGCAAAAAAGTGTATGTCGTAGCTCCCGTCGCCCCTCATTATCGCGTAGATCGGCACCGCCGCCGCGCCGGTCTTGAGGACCAAGCCGGCCACCGTCCGCACGGTGGAGGCGGTCTTGCCTAAGAACGGGGCGGGGGCGCCCATGCTGCCGCCGAGGTATTGGTCTATGAGTATGGCGGCAACGCCGTTTCTTTTGAGGGCGGTTAGCATCCCGCGCAGCGCGTGCTTTGTGTAGATAGTGTTGACCGACTGCGCGGTGCGCTTTTCTAAGAGCCAGCTTTCGACGAGCGGGTTCCCCATAGGCTTAGCCACGACGTTTAGGTCGTCGGTCTGCTTGCCCCAGATGGAAGCCAGTATCTCCCAATTGCCGAAGTGGGCGAGCACCATTACCGTGCCCTTGCCCGCTGCGCGCGCGTTTTGGTAGACGCCGTAGTCGTGCAGGCGGTGCGGGGGGAGCTTGCGGCTGCGGCGGAGGAAATCTACCGCGTAGCGGCCGATGTTCCTGTAGAGCTTGGGGGTGATTTTGCTGGCTTCGCTTTTATCCCAAAGGGCCACGTGATCGAGGTTTTTTTGCACTATTTTGCGGTACACGCCGAAGAGGCAGAGCAGCCTGCCGGCGGACGCGCCCAAGGCTAAAGCGAGCCCGCGCGGAATCAAGTTTACGGCAAGTTCTACGGCGCGCAGGGCGGCGTATTCTAAGCAATGCGACGCTTTTGTGTTTATTTTTTTCATTGTAACAGGCCGATGTCCGGTATTAAATATATATTATCGGTACATCAAAGTCCATCGCATCAACAAAAAAGGCGAACCGCATGGGTTCGCCTCGTTACAATCGCGCTTCCGCTGACGCTGAAAGCCGCGTTACTTTCCGGCAGGGGCAGGGGCCGCAGGGGCCGGAGCCGCAGTTTTAGCCGGAGCGGGCTGAGCCGGAGCCGCCGCAGGCGCGGGGGCAGGGGCCGGGGCTGCGGTTTTAGCCGGAGCCGGAGCGGGATGAGCCGGAGCCGCCGTTTTGGCCGGGGCGGGATGAGCCGGGGCCGCAGCGGGCGCGGGGGCGGCCTCCGCGTCCGCGTCGTCTTCAAACGGCTTCTCTTGGATGACTAGGTCCACCCTTCTGTTCTTCGCCCTGCCATCTTTCGTGTTGTTGTCGGCTACGGGCTTGTCGAACGCCAGGCCGGCGGAGGTGAGGCGGTCGGCGGCTACGCCGGCCTCTACCAAGTATTTGAGCACGGCGCTCGCGCGGTCTTCGGAGAGCTTTTGGTTGAACTCTTTGCCGCCCTGGTTGTCGGTGTGGCCCTCAACCAAGATGTTGGGGTCCTTGTAGACAATGAGGATGCCCGCGATCTTCGCAAGGTTCTCCTTGAGTTTGGGGGTCAGCGTGGCCTTGCCGCTCTCAAAGAGGATGTCGGACATGGAGATGATGGTGCCGCGCGCGTCCTTGCTCACCTTGATAAGCTCGCTCTGGAGCTCGGCGAAGCGCTTCTGCGCGTCCTGCATGATTTTGCGCGCGCGCGCGCGCTCGGCCTCAAGGTCGCCCTGCAGGAGCGACGACTTGGCCTTGCTCACCTCGAGCTCCTGCGAGAGCTTGTAAGCGCGCCCGTTCTCTATGCGGCTTATCGCCTCGTGGAGGTTGTGGAGCACGTTTAAGAGAGAGTCGCGGCTCGCGTTCATACTGCGCACCTTGAACATGTTCGCCTCGCGCTCAAGCTGCAAGAGCGCCGCGGACACGTGCGTGGAGCACACGGTGAAAGCGGTGACGGACTCCTTCGTCGCAGGCTTCGGCTGGATGGCCGAAATGGTCGCCTTTAGGCGGGCTTTCGCCTCTACGTAGATAGGCGTCGCGGTGACCACGCCCTTGAGCGCGCCGTAATCCTGGTCGAGCTTGGCCTCTAGCGCCTGAAGGTCGGCGACCCTGCTGCGCTGCTGCTTAACCGCCTCCTGCTCCTGCGCGGGGGCGGGGGCGGGAGCCGCCTCTGCTTCCTGAGCCGATACAACCGCGCCCACGCCCATTAGCGCGAGCATTAAGGCAGACATTATCTTTTTCATATTAATTAGCCTCCTTCGCCGCATTGGCGTTTACACGCTCCAAAACCTTAGAATACGTCTCCACCCGCTCTTGGCTGGCCGTCAGCGCGGCCTCGGAATCCGCGAGCGCGACGCCGCTCTCGGCCAGCGCGTGGCGCGCCAGCGCGACCCGGTAGTACGCGGCGGCGATGTCCGCGTAGTCGGCGGACTCCTTAGCGCTGCCCGTCACCTTGGCCTTGGCCAAAAAGCCCTCGGCAATGGTGATCTCCTCGCCCTGCAAGTTGATGGCGGCAGCCTCCGCCTGTAGGTACTCCGCCTCCGTCACTGTGCGCACCTGGATCGGGCGGTACGAAGGCCCGCAGGAGACAGCCAACACAAGACTAAGCGCCGCAAGCGGCAACGCAATCCGTCTTAGCATCTTAACACCCCTTTGCTAATGGTTTTTGTATAACATTTATACTATAAAATATACAATAGCGGTACGGGTTGGTTCAAGTTTTTTTTTCATAAGGCGGTTCCGGTTTGGGGGGCGGGGGCTTAATAGCCTAGAAATTCAGCGCGGTGCTCTGCAATAAACCCGAATGCTAATTCAGGTCGGTCGAGAAGACGGCCATAGCTTTTTTTAGGATGTCGCGCTCCATGCGCACCCGCACAAGCTCCCGCTCCAGCTCCTTGACTAGTTGTGCCTCGGTGCCGGCCGGCGCCGAGGCGCCGTTACTGGCGCGCTGAGCCTTCACCCAGTCCTTCAACAACCCAATCGTAATACCCAAAGACCGCTCTACATCGCGAACGCTGCGGCCTTCCTCAAGCACAAGACGTACAGCCTC
>JAIRUL010000034.1 GCA_031254445.1 Chitinispirillales bacterium | reverse complement strand
GCGCACAAGGGGCGTGCTTTGGATTTGCTTCAGGATGAGGTTTGCATGGTCTACCTGCAAGCCGGTGGCGAAAGGCCAATACGAGCCCACGCCCTCGCTCGTCATGGCGTCGTCGTCGGTGATGCTCGGATTGTCGTAGCCGCGCGGGGAAATTAGGCGCCATAGCCAGCCGAGCGCCGGCGGCAGCACGTGCAAAAAGCCCACGATGCCGTAGGAGGGGCTCTCCCTCGTGCACGGCGGCGTGCGAATGCCGAAATTGCGGAAGTGCACCTCAACCGCGCCGTTTACGCAGCCGGGCATGAGCCGGCGGGGCATGATCACGCGCGGGTTGGGGCACGGCTTGCCTGGCTCGTCCTCGATATGCTCCCAAATGAGCACCGTGGAACCCGGGACGCCCTGCATATTTAGGAATATCATCGGCTCCT
The DNA here is from genome assembly GCA_031254445.1 of Chitinispirillales bacterium. Lineage (GTDB taxonomy): Bacteria > Fibrobacterota > Chitinivibrionia > Chitinivibrionales > Chitinispirillaceae > GUT77. The sequence goes on along the minus strand of JAIRUL010000034.1, from coordinate 4,560 downwards.
CGGCGTGGACGGTAATATTCTCTAAGTGCGGATCCGTCCCGTAGTGCGAGATGTGGTTCAGGCGCACGAACCACGCCTGCTCGGCGTCGCAGGCCTGCACGTAGCCGCTCTTGTCCTGGAGCTCGTTCGGGCACATCGCCATATCGTCGGTGACGGGGTAGAGCGAACACGTCTGGTTCATGGATATGATCCGCTTGGCGCCGGTTTTTATGTGGCGGCCAAGCAGCAGGCGGCCGTCGGCCTCGCGGTGGACGAACTCCAGCATCTCGCTCTTGCCGCTGCCGCTCGCGCCCTCGTGCATGATGGTCGTCATGTTGTCGTAGGGGGTGACCACCTGCACCGTGGCGGCGTGGAGCGTGAGCCACCGCTCGTGCTCGCCTATCGTGAGCAGCGCGCCGTAGACGCCTTTCTTGGCGCTGGGGCCCGGGTACAGGTTGTACGAAAATATCTCGTGCATCTCGTCTAAGCGGTTGTGCACGACAAGCTGCTTGCCGTCGAAGCGCGTGTGGCGGAACGGCGGCGCGATGTAGAGGATGCAGTATACGTCAAAGTCTTCCGGCACTTCGCGGGGATCGAGCATCCCCTGGAGGTCGGCAAGGCCGGCAACGAAGAAACCCGCGTTTTTCGGCGCGATCATGAGCGCCCCGTGGCTGCTCTCGCCGAGCGTGAACGCAAGCGCCGCCAGCTCCTGCCCTTTCAGCCACTGGAACGTCTCATCGCGGAGCACGTTGAACTCGTAGCCGAAACGCTCGGCGAAACGAACCTTGTCGGAGGGCTTGGTGTCGCCTACCACCGTGCAGTCCGGATCGCGGCGGCGCATGTACGCCTCATTGTAGTTGACCGAGAGCCCGTTCTTGCACTTCACCACCGTGGCCTCGGTAACCGTCCCCTTGCCCTCAACCTTGTAGCAAACGTCAAAGGAGGCGTTGCCGGCCCCGCCCATGGCAAGGTCAAGAAGCTCCGCGCGGTCCACCGGAAAGGTTAGGCCCAAATTGTTGGTCAAAACATCTTTCACCTGCGACGGAATGTTCAGGCGCTGCCACTCTTTTGCCAAATTTATCGTGCCCATGAGACTCCTTAAAAGTGTAGGGACAAAATTCGGGTAATCTAAGAAAATACTTTCCGGCGCGGCGGAAAGTCAACGCCGCCCCTATTTCCTCGCAAAGAAATTAAATATAATCGTAAGCGCCAAACTCAAGAACAGCGACGTAGCAATAGGTATATAAACCCTAAACCGCCCGCTTCCCACGTGGAAATCCCCGGGAAGCCGCCCAAGCGGAATCTTGTCCGACAGCATGAAGAGCAGGCCGATGATGATTATCACCGTGCCGGCGGTTACCAAAAATTTCCCCGATTCAACCAAGTTCATGCCGTAGTCCTTGTGGCTTATGTATGGATAGCCTTAGCTATATCGGCGAACCGCCGGTAAACCAATTACATTAATATACATCACTCCGCCCCCAATCCGTCAAACAAATCCGCCCCCGCCCCCGCCGCGCGGTTCGCCGGCTGGATTTTGTTGAAATATTTGTATGTCTTCGCCGTGACCTCGCGCCCGCGCGGCGTACGCTTCAGGAACCCGGATTGGATGAGGAACGGCTCGTAGACCTCCTCTATCGTGTCCGGCTCCTCCCCCACCACCACAGCCACCGTGTTCAGCCCGACCGGGCCTCCGCCATAGTGTTCGATGATGGAGAGCAGGATGCTCCTGTCCATCTCGTCTAAGCCGCTCGCGTCGACGCCGAGGAGCGACAGCGTTTTGTCGACTATGGCCACGGTAACCGCCCCGTCGCCCCTTACCTCCGCGACGTCCCTGCAACGACGCAGGAGCCTATTCGCTATGCGCGGCGTCCCGCGCGCCCTTTTCCCCAGCGTAAGCGCGGCTTCGTCGGCGCATTCGACGCCAAGGATGGACGCCGACCGCAGTATCACGCGTTTTAGCTCCTCCGGCGTATAATAAGCCAAGCGGCAGACATATCCGAAGCGCGCGTGCATGGGCGAGGTGAGCATACCCGCCCGCGTTGTAGCGCCCACAAGCGTGAACGGTTTTAAGTTGAGGCGGATAGAGCGCGCAGCGGGGCCGTCGCCTATCGTTATGTCGAAGACAAAGTCCTCCATCGCCGGATATAACGATTCCTCGACGACGCGGTTTAGGCGGTGTATCTCGTCGATGAATAATATCTCCCGCTCCGTCAAATTGGTCAAGCTGCCGGCCAAGTCGCCCTTTTTTTCGAGGACGGGGCCTGAGGTCGTCTGTATCGATACGCCGAGCTCGTTTGCGAGTATGCGCGAGAGGGTTGTCTTGCCAAGCCCCGGCGGGCCGCAGAAGAGCACGTGGTCGAGCGCCTCGCCGCGCTTTTGGGCGGCCTCTACGAAAATCCGCAGATTCTCCTTTATCGCCTTTTGGCCGATAAAATCGGAGAAGCGTTCCGGGCGAAGGGCGTTGTCTAACAACTCTTCCTCGGTGCCGGAGGGGTCAGCAGATACGATTCTTTCTTCTTCGTAGTTCATTTATTTTATCTTTTATCTTTTATCTTTTATCTTTTATCTTTTAAAATCAAAATCTTTAAAGTCAAATTCTTTTAAATCTTTTTCAGACGAAGCCTACGGCTTCATAACGTGTGGCGCAGAGCCGCCACACAAAGTCAAAGTCAACATCAACATCGAAATCATCCACCCCGCCGCCTTTGGCTTTGACGTTGACTTTGTGTGGCGGCTTTAGCCGCCACACGTTATGAAGCCGTAGGCTTCGTCTGAAAAAAGAATTTAAAAGAATTTGACTTTTATAGGCTTCGTCTGAAAAAGATTTAAAAGATTTTGACTTTTATATCACCTGCAACGCCATCCGTATCCACTCCTCAATCGGCGCATCCTTGCCTATCTCCTGCTCTACACGGGTTATCGCTTTTGCTACCTGTTTATCGTTATACCCAAGCGACATCATCGCGGCAAACGCCTCGTCTTGGCGCGTTGCTTTTCCGCTTGCTATCTTTATTGACGGCTGCGATAGCGTAGCCGTTCCCGCCGACGCGTACATTCCCAGCTTGCCCTTTAATTCTACAATTATTCTCTCCGCCGTCTTCGCGCCAACGCCAGGGATCTTCTTTAGCCCTGCGGTGTTTCCGGTGTTTACATACGTTGCCAGATTTTCTATTGATATGCCCGACATTATGCCCATCGCCACTTTAGGGCCTATGGAGTTCACGGTGATTAGGTGGCGGAATACCTCGCGTTCGGATTTTGCGGCGAACCCGTATAGGCTGACGTCATCCTCCCGCATATGATAATGGATGAAGACCTTAACCTCCTTGCCCGCATCCGGCAGTTTTTCGTAGGTTGACAGCGGGATAGCCACGGAGTACCCCACGCCGGCGGCCTCTACGGCGATGCGGGATATCTCTTTGTCGGCGAGAACGCCGCGGATGTATTCTATCATTTGGTTCGCGCCTTACTAGAATTCTTAAGCAACCTTGCCCCCATATTGTGAAAATCGCACATCGCCACCGCCAGCGCGTCGTAGGCGTCTTGGCGCAACTTGGCGCCGGGAGGGCGCAAGAGCATCTTCACCATATACTCGACCTGCTCTTTAGCGGCATTGCCGTTGCCCGTCACCGACTTTTTTATCTCGCGCGGGCTGTACTCGCTGACCTCGCACCCGCGCTGCGCCGCGGCAAGCATCGCGACACCGCGCGCGTGGCCGAGAACTAGCGTCGTGTGGACGTTCTTGCCGTAAAACGCCTCCTCCACCGAGACGCGCTCAGGCGCGTGTTCATCGAGCTTCAGGCAGACGCCGTCGTATATTATCCGCAGACGCCGACACAGAGGTTGCGACGTATCGGTAACGATCACGCCGGAATCAACCCACGAGACTGCGTTGCCGTCAACCCGGATCACGCCGTAACCCGTGACGGCGGTACCGGGGTCTATGCCTAGGATTACCATGTCAATTTTCAGCGCTCAGCGAAAAGCGCACAGCCAAAAGCCACTCGTTGTCTTTTGGCTTTCGCTGTGCGCTGTGCCTGTCAACCCTCACCCCATCTTCGCCGCTTCTTCGTCGCTCACATCGAAACCGGCGTAGACGTGCTGAGTGTCGTCTAGTTCATCGAGCGCGTCTACCAGCTTCATGATCTTTGTGGCATTGGATGCGTCTAGGTTCACCGGGGTGTCCACCACTTTTGTGATTTCGGCGGAGGCCGGCTCTATTTTGGCGTTTACTATCGCCTCCCGCACGGCGTCGAACGCATCCACGGCCGTGTTGATTTCGTACTCTTCGCCCTCGGCGGACATATCTTCGGCGCCGGCGTCTAAAACTAGCTCCATGAGCGCGTCCTCGCCTATCGCCTCTTTCGCGACGGTTATGACCCCCGTCGACCGGAACATACGCGCCACCGAGTTCGTCTGGCCGAGGTTCCCGCCGTACTTCGTGAGCAGGTGGCGCACCTCCGCCACCGTGCGGTTGCGGTTGTCGGTCACGGCCTCGATGAGGATCGCCACGCCGCCCGGGCCGTACCCCTCGAACGTGATCTCCTCGTAGTTCACCCCCTCAAGCTGGCCGGTGCC
>JAIRUL010000018.1 GCA_031254445.1 Chitinispirillales bacterium | reverse complement strand
GCTGCAGCTCTTGGCCTACCACATAGCCGTGCTGCGCGGGAATGACGTCGATATGCCGAGGAATTTGGCCAAAAGCGTCACGGTGGAGTAGGCGAGGCGAAATTTTTAAATAATAAATCTAAAGGCTTTGATTGTAACGATTGTATGCGCACACTATAACAACGGGGATTTTATGGAGCAGAGGGGGTTCGAACCCCTGACCCTCAGACTGCCAGCCTGATGCTCTCCCAACTGAGCTACTGCCCCGAAATAACGCTACGAGATAATAAAATAATTGATTGCGGGCGGCTTGTCAATACTTTATAACAAAAATTTTTAAGCGTCTTTATTTATTGTATAACAGCGCTGCCGACGCCGTTGTTTAGCAGCGCCGTCGCCATTTCCGCCAGTTCGTCCGTTTCCGCCGTGGTTTTTGTAATAACCGCGTCCTCCACCGGGCCCAAGACGCTGACCATCTCTTCAAGCGAGCGGTACACCGCTTTGCGGAAGGGGTTTTTGTAGTCTTTTGTGCGTGACAAAATGGCGTAGGCGGCTATTTTTTTGCTGTCTTCCGGGACAAACTCCAAAAATGCCTCAAAGGCGTCCGCGTTGAACCCTTTGACGGCGGTGTTTTCGAGCTTGGCGAGCGAGCGGATGGAGTGTTTCACCTTTCTGAGGCTGTACGACGCCAAAAACGCGTCGAAGAGCGCGTGCACGCCCGGCCACGCTTTTATCTTAGGGCTTTTGATAGCGTTTATGATGCTTGCCAAGGCGCTTTCCGTGATGGCCAATGCCCCGCAGTTGACCCACTTTTCGTTGTCGCGGTCGTCGTTTGAGAGGCCTACCGCGTTTATTAGCTCGCTGTAGGAGGAGAGGCCGTTTTTGCGCATATACGGCAGGATGTTTTTCGCGCAGTAATGGCGCACCATCATCCGGTACATTTTGGCCCCCTCGTCCGCGCGGCGGAGCGGCGTTTTGGGGGCGTCGCTTCCGGCGGCGCCGAACGCCTCTATCATCTGCAAGGCGTCAAAGATTTCGTCTACGGTGTCGGGCGCCAAGATGTCGTGTTCGATGAATTGCCCCTTGTGCACCCGTTTGTCGCGCGCCGCGAACTTTTGCGAGCTCCTCATGACGGCGTACATGTTTTGCGTGAACCAGAAAGCGGGGAATATCGCCACCGAGCCGTTTTTCTCGTCTAGCGCGACGAGGCTAAAGGGCAGCCTGAGGTCGAGCTCCGTCTGGTACGCGCCCTTGGCGATCATCGTGAACGAGGCGAAGCGGCTGTTGTGGCGCAGGCTCACGCAGAGCCCGGGCCAGAACCCGCGCTGCGCCCAAATCTCCCCGTCGTTGACGCGGCTGTTGTGGTTCGATCCGATGGTCGACCCCGCCGCGACGTTGCTCTGCCCGCCGAGCGCGGCCGCGATGAGGAACGAGTTGTTGTGGTGCTGCGCGTGCGAGGGCATGATGAGGCAGTTTGCCACTTCGCAGCAGGCGATTTGCGCGTTGTCGCCGATTACCGAGTGGGTAACCCGCGCCGCCTTGGAGAGCGACGCCGCCGTGCCGGTCATAACGCAAGAGAGCTGCGCCGCCGAGTCGACGCGGTTCCCGTAGCCGATAATCGCGTTTTCGATATGGACGGCCGGGCCGATAAACGTTTTTTCGCCCGCGTCGCTTAGTATGGTTGAATTATAGACGATATCCGCGCCGTCGATGACGGCCGACGGGCCGACGAGCGACTCCCTTACGGCCTTGGCGTTGAGGATGGCGGCGCTATCGCCGATGACCGCCCTTTTGGGGCACAGGTCGCGGCTTGCAGCGTAAGTAAGTTCTGATAACTTGGCCATTAACTCCTTGTCATCGCGAAACTTAGCCCATACGTAAGCGTCGGTGCATGTCATGCCCGGGTACGGGAGTATCGCCCGCCCGCCGTTTTCGTTGATCACCTCTATGGGGTACCGGCGGCCATCGTTCACGCTCATGCCGAAAGAGGCTCCTTCGCCGGAGGATATTTCGCCTACGTTTGAGATGATGACGGAGTCGCCGATGTCTTGGCCGGAGCAGTATAGCAGGTTGTGGATGGCGGGGTTATCGCCAATCGAAGTGTCCCTGAAATGGCTCCCGTAGAGGCCGGTTTTGAGGACGGCGTGCCCGTGGCGCAGGCAGTCGCCGTCGGGGGCGTCGCCGCCGCCTTTTGTGAACGCGCCTATCAGCACCTGCCCGTCGAAAGAGCATCTGTGCACCCTGCCGGCGTCGAACCCCTCCGCGACGCGGACGCCGCTCCAGTCGGACGCCGTGTTGAGCTGCCCCTTTAGGCGGGCGGCCTCTTCGGCGCTTAATGGGCGGTAACTGCCCTCCGGCTTTTCGGCGCGCCACTGTTTGATTGTGTTTTCCATAGCATTTATAAATATATATTGTTATAAGGGTGAAAATCAACGCTGCAGCCGGCCATAAAATTAAAAAAACTGTAACAAAAATCATTTTGCGGCAATCCAACATATTAAATACGGCGCAAATTATATTAATATTGTTCCGTCGCGGCGCGGCACGGCGCGCTTAACCATATAAACAGAGGGAGATCATAGGTATGAGGGCGAAGAATTTTTTAGCTAAGGCGACGCTGGTCGCATCGGTAGTGCTTTTTGCCGCCTGCGCGGCCACGGCGTCCAAGGAAGACAAAAAAAAGGCGGCAGCCATGTACGGCGACGTCATAGCCAAGGCCGGGCAATCCGAGGTGGTGGTCGAGAACACGCTCCCGTCGCCGCTTAGCATCCTAATAGACGGCAAGCTCGAAGGCAGCGTCAAGGCGAGCAGCGCGGCGCGGATTACGGTGCCGGACGGCAACCACTACATCAAGGTCGTGAGCGCGGCGCGCGGCGGCGGCAATTCTAAGGACGTGCAGTTCTACACAAAGGGCAAGAGGTTCTTCTTTAAGGCGACCGGCCCCAGCGTCGGCACCGTCTACCTCTCGCGCGAAAACGCTTACGACTTAGCCGTGGCCCCCGCGTCCCCCGGTGAGCTCGCCGCAGCCGAGGCCGCCAAGGACGCGCCGCTCTCCGAGACCGCCATAGGCAAAGACAAGGCCGCAATGTTTGACCGCTTGGATCAGCAGGTAGCCCCCGCCCAGCCCGCGCAGGCGCAAGCGGCGGCTCCCGCGCAGCCGTCTACGCCCGCCCGCTCGGGCGCAAGCGCCGCGCCCCCCGCCGCCGCTCAGGCTGCCCCGGCCGCGCCCAAGTTCCCAACGGTAAACGGCAGGAAGCCCCACATCGCGGTCTACGTGACCGGCGACAAGACCGATAGCGAGAAGAAAGCCTTAGGCACGAAGATGTTAGTCGCCTTAGTCAACAGCGGCAAATTCGTAGCCGTGGAGCGCTCCGACGACTTCCTGAGCGAGATTGACAACGAACACAAGAAGCAGCGCGAAGGCGCGGTAGACGACAGCCAGGTCAGTAAATTGGGCAAACAGTTCGGCGTCCAATACGTCTGCGTAGCCAACATAGCCGCCGCTTTCGGCGGCCACCAAGTGTCCGCGAGGATAATCAACGTAGAAACCGCAGTGGTCGTGGCGGTGGGCGAGGACGACAGCCCGCTGCGGAATATGGACGATTTGTCGAATGTGTCGTTTAGGGTTACGAGGGCGTTGCTTAAGGAATAATGCCGGATTATGGATTATGTTGAAAAAGGGCGGGCGCATAAGTCTGCGCCCGCGCTGTTTAAAAAAAGGTGCATTTCCCGCGCGCGGCAATATATATTAAAATAATCAGCATAAGTATTTCCATCAAAGGCACGAACTACGGAGGACACTGTGAATATTGGAAAGGCTTTGGGGCGGGTTGGGATTGTGTTGTCGGTCGCTGTAACTGTCGCCATTGGGCAAACGCCCGCGAGCGTCAAAATCGGCAATCAAACATGGACAAAACAAAATCTCAATGTCAAAACGCAGGACAGTTGGTGTTATGAGGACAAAGAATCTAATTGCGCAGAATATGGAAGACTGTACACGTGGGAAGCAGCCAAAAAAGCTTGTCAGAGCATGGGCGGCAAGTGGCGGTTGCCGACTAATGACGATTGGGATAATTTATTGAGAGCGGTGGGGGGAGTAAGAAAAGTTGATGAAGATGGAGATGTCGTTTTCAAGATTGTGGGAAAAAAGCTGAAATCAAAAACAGGTTGGAATACTTATGAGGGTAAAAGCGGTAACGGTACGGATGAATTCGGCTTTTCGGCCCTGCCGGGCGGCTACCGCTACTACGGCGGCGGCAGCTTCAACTATGTCGGCATCGACGGCTTCTGGTGGAGCGCCACGGAGTACGGGAGCGGCGACGCGTACTACCGGGACATGTACTACAACTACGACGGCGTGTTCGAGGGCTCCGACCTCAAGAGTAGCGGGTACTCGGTGCGGTGCGTTGCCCAGGACTGAGTGCGCCGGTTCGGCGCGATTAACATAGCGCGGTGGAACTCCGCGCCCGGCAAAGCGTAGCGAGCGGCCGGTATCGAGACC
>JAIRUL010000274.1 GCA_031254445.1 Chitinispirillales bacterium | reverse complement strand
GGCGCTTCATCAACGCGCTCAAGCGCGAGGGCGTAACAAGCGTCCTTCTGCGCGAAAACGACAGCCTGATAGGCAGCCTGTCGCAGATAACAAGCAAGATCCCATTCATCGTAGACACTTACGTGCTCCTCAGGTACGTGGAAATCGACAGCGCCATAGAGAAGGCGCTCTGCTTCCTCAAGATGCGCGGCAGCGACCACCAGAAGGACATCCGCTGCTTCAGCGTAACCTCGAGCGGCATCGAGGTGTCGTCCAAGTTCAGCGGCAGGGAGGGCATCATGAGCGGGATCACCCACTCTAAGCCCCAAGACGCGTTCATGGACGCTTTCGGGAAGAGGTGAGGGCGAAATGGAACTCCCGACAACCGCCGACGAGCTGCTTGTCCTTGGGTACGTGCTCTTTTGCATGGGCCTAAACGTTATCTCTTTTCTGATAGCGGCGTTCTATAAGAAAAAAATCAACCGCAACGCGCCCTACCTAGGGTTTTTGCTGTCGCTCCTTTTGGGCGGGATCTTTGCAGGGACGTTCCTTATAGCGCAAGGCGATGTATACATGAGCATTGTGAGAACCACTGCGCTATTAGGGTGCAGCATGAGTACAACATTTAGCATAGTGGGCCTATTTTTGTCTATGAGGACAACGAGATAAAACATGGGTTGATGTTGGTTTTGGCTTTAAAAGATTAGATTAAAGGATAAAAAAACTATGATATACGAACAACCCATGTTCTTCTTCGACACGACCGCGGTCATTATGATGTTGGTGCTTGCCTATCTCAGCAAGCGCCTCGGCGAGGCCATGCACATCCGGCCTTACTACATAATACTCTTTGTGACCGCCGCGTTAATCGCCATTGCGTCTGGGCTTGAGACCATACCGCAGCCGCTTAGCTATGAGTTTATCAGAACGCTTACGAACGTGATACGGTTCGCCGCGTCGGCTGCGGCTTTCGTGGTTGCGCTTCGGTACTGGAAGTGGCTTTTTTCCGAGTTCTCAAAAAAGTGAGGGTTTGGCAGAATGAAAAAGAAAATTCTAGTCGTCGAGGACGACAGCGACATCGCCGATCTCGTTAAGCTCGTGCTTGAGACCGACATGTTCGAAGTGCGCGCGGTCCTCGACCCCGAAGCGGTCATCGACACGGTTAGGGAGTTTCGGCCCGACGCCATACTCCTAGACATCTGTATGCCGAAACTAGACGGCTGGTCGGTATTCAAAAAGATCCGCGGCGACGGCGAGTTTGGGCACGTCCCCATCGCGATCCTCTCCGGCAAAAGCCAGCAAATAGATCAAATGGTTGGGCTGCATATAATGAACGCGGACGCATACATCGCTAAACCTTTCGGAAAACAGGAACTGATAGACAAGACCTATGAGCTCTTTAAAAGAAAAGAATAGACGCATCCTCGTCGTCGACGACGAGGTGGACGTCCTCGAATTCATGAGGATCTACCTCGAAACGATGGAGTGGGAGGTAACGGCGGTCTCCACGGTGGCGGAAGCCTTCGAGGAATTGGCCAAGAACCCCTACTTCCTAGTCATCACGGACATCGCCATGCCCGAAATGGACGGCTACGAGTTCGTAAGCGCGATAAAAGAGCAAGGCTACCAATGCCGCTTCGCGCTAATGACCGGTTTCGGCTACAACCCAAAACACACACTCATAAAAATCGACAAAACAGTCAAGTACCCGTGCCTATTCAAGCCTTTTAACAGGGAAAAAGTCACGGAGGCGGTGAATGAGGCGTATGAATTGTACCATGAGGATGTTGGAGATATATAATGCGCAACATAGAGATAAAGGGTGCCCGCGTCCACAATCTCAAAAACATAGACGTCACCATCCCGCGCAACAGCCTAACCGTGATCACGGGGCTCTCCGGTTCCGGCAAGTCTTCGCTTGCGTTCGACACGCTCTACTCGGAGAGCCAAAGGCGCTACGTCGAGTCGCTCTCCTCCTACGCGCGGCAGTTTTTGGGGCTCATGGAGAAGCCGGACGTCGATAGGATAGACGGGCTGTCGCCCGCCATCTCCATCGAGCAGAAGACTACAGGGCACAACCCGCGCTCTACCGTGGGGACGATCACCGAGATCCACGACTACCTGCGGCTGCTCTACGCCCGCGTGGGGACGCCAACATGCTACAAGTGCGGGCGAGTTATCGCGCGGCAATCGATACAGGAGATAACCGATAGGATTTTGGCGCTTGACGCAGGCGCGAAGTTCCAAATCCTCGCGCCCGTCGTGAGCAACCGCAAGGGCGTGCGCAAAGACTTATTTGCCAAATTGCAGAAGAGCGGGTACGTCCGGGTGCGGGTCGACAAAACAGTTTACGGCATAGACGACGATATCCCGCTCGACAAAAATAAAAAGCACGATATAGAGGTCGTGGTAGATAGGCTTGTAAACTCCAAAACGATAAAGGCGCGCCTTGCCGAGTCGCTCGAAACCGCCATGTCAATCAGCGAGTCGGAAACCGTAATAATCGATGTCATAAATAAAGACGAGCTCCTCTTCTCCCAACGCCTAGCCTGCCCGCACTGCGGGATAAGCTGCGACCAGCCTAGCCCTGCCATGTTCTCGTTCAACAACCCCATAGGCGCATGCGAAGAGTGCCACGGCCTCGGCTTCCTGCTAGAGGTCGACCCCGACCTCGTTGTGCCGGATCCGGCCAAAACGTTGCTTGAGGGGGCGATAGTCCCTTGGAACGGCGCCTACATCGACGGCGGGTGGAACAACCAGATGATGCACGCGGTGTGCAAACACTATAAAATCCCGATGGACAAGCCATACACCGCGCTTGCGCAAAGACACAAAGAGATCCTCCTAAACGGAAGCGGCGGCGAAAAGGTCGAGGTGCGCTTCGAGGGCAAGGACGGGCGGAGCCACGCGCGCTTCAACCGCGCCTTCGAGGGCGTCATCCCAAACCTCTTGCGCCGCCACAAGGACTCCTCCTCCGATGACGCCCGCCGCTGGATAGAGGGGTTCATGGCGCAACGCGGCTGCCCGGTCTGCAAGGGGACGCGCTACAAAAAACAGGTACTAGCGGTACTCCTTGACGGAATGAACATCGCGCAGGTGTCAAACATGTCAACGGAATCGGCGCTCAATTTTTTTAAAAAGTTTAGCCCGCTAGGCAACGCGCAGGAAATATCCAAACCCGTCATCCGCGAAATTCTGCAGCGCCTCGGCTTCCTAAACGACGTCGGCCTCTCGTACCTGACGCTCGATAGGGCCGCGGCCACGCTCTCCGGCGGCGAGTCGCAGCGCATACGCCTCGCGACGCAGATAGGCTCGCGGCTCACCGGCGTATTGTACATACTAGACGAACCGAGCATCGGCCTGCACCCGCGGGACAACACCCGCCTCCTTGCCACGCTTACCGCGCTGCGCGACCTAGACAACACGGTCGTCGTCATCGAGCACGACATGGAGACAATTTTAGCCGCCGACTGCCTCATAGACATAGGCCCGGGCGCGGGCATTCACGGCGGCAAGCTTATCGCATGCGGCAAACCAAGCGATGTCGCGAAAGTAACGAAGTCGCTGACCGGCCAATACCTATCGGGCAAGCGCGCGATCCCCGTCCCCCAAAAGAGGCGCGGCGGCAGCGGGCTTGCGGTCTCAATAAAGGGCGCGACCGGCCACAACCTAAAATCCGTAGACGCCGCCTTCCCCCTAGGGATGCTCGTCTGCGTAACCGGCGTCTCCGGCTCCGGCAAGAGCACGCTCATAAACCATACCCTCTACCCCGCCCTGCAAAAAAAGCTCTACGGTTCC
>JAIRUL010000093.1 GCA_031254445.1 Chitinispirillales bacterium | reverse complement strand
ATCCCTTATTATGATATTGTCGCCTTTCCTATTCTGCGCGTTAATTTCCTGCGCTCCGAAAAGCGATCCGCTGCCTATCGGAGAAAAAGTTATTGATAGCCCCCACCAAGAGCTAACTGCGGCCTCGCTCTTCTTTTACGAGGGCGGCGTCAAGCGCTGGTGGTTAGACACCGACTTCATGAGCCGCCCGCTCGCCGACACTGGCGACATCTTGGTTGCCCCGGTGCGCATCACCGTATACGACACGCTCGGCAAACAGTCGACCCGCATCCTCGCCGACTCCGGTTCGAGCGATTCCAAGATGAACGCCTTTGACCTTTGGGGCGGGGTGCACATTAGGAACGAGGAGGGCATGACAGTAAAGAGCGGGCGGCTCAAGTGGTATAAGAACGAGCGGCGGGTCACCTCCGACACGCTTGTTCAGGTAGAGACCCAAAAGGGCGACGTGCTGCAGGGCAAGGGCTTGGAGGCGAGGGACGACTTTTCGCGCTTCTCGTTCAGCTCGGAGGTGCATGGGGTCTTCCCCGATTTCAAGCGCCGGATGGAGGAGGGCGATGAAGACTTCTTCTTGTAAACTTCCGCGCTTATGCGCGCTGCTTGCGGCAGTGGTATTATGCGCGGCGCGCTTAATTGCGTCCACCGGCGGCGCGCTCATTTTGGACCACGCGGACGCCAACGAGAATGTCTACAACAACTCGACGGGCGACTTCACAAGCCACCTGCGCGGCGACGTGCGTTTCCGCTACGAGGAGATAAGCATCTCCGCCGACGAGGCGGTCTGGCAGAAAGCCGAGGGGATAATTGACTTTAGGGGAAACATTACGGTTGAGGAGAAGGGGCAGGTTATGACCTGCGACCGCCTGCACTTCGTTAGGGACAGCAGCGTTCTTACAGCCTCCGGCAACGTGCTCTACCAAGACTCCGCGAAGATAACCTTTATGCGGGGGAGGACAGCCGAGTACGCGACCAACAAAAAAGAGTGCACGCTTATAGGCAGCCCGCTCCTAACAAGGGTAGACAGCACGTCGGCCGACACGCTCTTCATCCGCGGGAGGACGATGGTGTACAGCGACTCCCTCAAAATCGCGACGGTTGCGGAGAACGTCCGCATAACCCGCGGCGACCTCGTCGCCACATGCAGAAACGCCAAGTATTATGTAGACGACAACTACGCGAAGCTTAGGGTAAATCCGGTGATAAACTACGAAAAGCACAAGATCGTTGGCGACTCCGTAGATTTATTCTTCAGCGATGAGAAGTTTGAGGGCGCTTGCGTGATGGGGAATACGCACGGCCACTACTCCGAAATCGCCGATTCGTCTAAAGACACCACCGTTACCGACATATGGAGCGACAGCCTGTATCTGTCAATGTACGAATCCGGCAAGGTAAACGCGATGAAAGCGTTCGGCAGCGCGCGCGGCAAGTACTCGGAGGTAACCGCGCAGTCGGGAAGCGTCACGTCGACCGACCTTTCGAGCGACAGCCTGCACATGTACATGCTTGAGACCGGGAAGGTCAGCGCAATCAAGGCGTTCGGCAAGGCCCACGGCAGAAACGCGGAGTGGAGCGCGGCGGGGGCGGCGAAGGACTCGCTGATAACGCATATATGGGGCGACAGCCTGCGCGTGCGGATGTCGGACGCGGGGAAGATACGCTCGATGCGGGCTTTCGGAAACGTCCTGAGCAAAAATTTCGCCGCCGGCGACTCGGCGCGCACAAACGAGGTGTCGGGGCGGACGATGATGCTGACGTTCGGGGCAGACGGCAAGGTTGAGAGGGCCATAGTCCGCGGCGAGGCGAGGAGCACATATTACATAGACGAGGCCGACGGCGGCGGGTGCAACAGCGCCGGCGGGGAGCAGATAGTCGTCACGTTTAGCAGGGGCAAAGCGCAGAGGCTCCACGTCAAGGGGGGCGCGAAAGGGATGTATTTTCCGTAACGCGCCGGATTTTAGAATGCATGCCGTCCCAAATATTATATTACCTATGATGAATAACGAATCGACAACGCCCGAAAACGCTTCCGGCGGCGACGCGCCATCCGACGCGCCCGTTGATGGCGGAGTTATCTCTGCGCCCGCCAATGCGTCGGTTAATGATGCCGCGCCGGCGTCCGCTTATACGTCAACTAGTAATGACAGTATGCCTACGCCCGTCAACGCATCAATAATTACGCCTATCAATAGCGCCGCAGCCCGCGAAATCAGCACCGAGAATTTAGTCAAGATATACAGCAAGCGCTACGTAGTCAACGGCACTTCGCTAAATGTCAAGCAGGGCGAGATAGTCGGCCTTTTAGGCCCAAACGGCGCCGGCAAAACGACCACGTTCTATATGATAGTCGGGCTCATAAGGGCGAACAAGGGCAGGATTTTCTTAGACCAGAAGAACATTTCGCGCAAGCCCATGTACAAGCGCGCGCGCATGGGCATAGGCTACCTCCCGCAGGAACCCTCCATCTTCCGCAAGCTCTCCGTAGCCGACAACCTGATGGCGGTCTTAGAGTACCAGCGGATGAGCCCCAAGCAGCGGAAAATCAGGATGCGCCAACTCTTAGAAGAGCTAAACGTGGCGCACTTAGAAAGAAGCCTCGGCTACATGCTCTCCGGCGGCGAACGCCGCAGGGTGGAAATCGCGCGGACGCTGGCCATAAAGCCCGACTTCATACTCTTAGACGAGCCGTTCGCCGGCGTGGACCCGATAGCGGTAGAAGACATCCAAGGCATCGTCCACCAATTAAAAGACAAAGGCTACGGCGTGCTGATAACCGACCACAACGTGCGCGAAACCCTGCGCATCACCGATAGGGCGTACATCATGTGCGAGGGGAAAATATTGGTATCGGGGACAGCCCAAGAGCTAGCCAACAGCCCCGAAGCGCGCAAGATATACTTAGGGCAAAATTTCCAGCTGTGATTCTTTATAAGAATTTAACGTTTTTGAATTTGATTTTTATACTTTTGTCTTAAATCCTTTGACCATCATCTTTTAATTGCTATTGCCGAACTCATAAATTATATTGCCTATATGAAAATAATCGTTGCGCAAACCGCCGGGTTCTGCATGGGCGTGGAGCGGGTGGTGGATAGGGCTATTGAGCTTTCCAACGACAAGGCGTCGGCGACATGGACGCTCGGGCCTCTTATACACAATAGGCAGACTATCGAGATGCTTAGGCGGCGCGGGGTAAACGCGCTCGACGAGAATAGCCCTCCGCCCGCTTCGTCTACGCTGCTCATAAGGGCGCACGGCGTCCCGCCGGATGTCGTGGAGCGCTACAAGTCTGCGGGGTACGGCATCGTCGACGGCACCTGCCCCAAGGTGAAGGCCGTGCACAATGTTATAGAGCGCCACCGTAGGCTTGGTTACAATATAGTGATTGCCGGCGACGAGGGGCACGCGGAGGTTATAGGGCTTATGGGCTACGCGGGCGGCGGCGGGTACCTCATTCAGACGCCTCACGACGTCGACAATCTGCCGCGGTTCGATAAGGTGTGCTTAGTCTCTCAGACGACCTTCGACCGGACGCTCTTCGATGCCATCGCCGAGAGGGTTAAGGCGCGCGGGGGGGACGTCGTCGTCAAGAAGACCATCTGTTCCGCGACCGACGAGCGCCAGGAGGAGACGGGGCGCATAGCGCGCTCGGTGGACGCGCTCATCGTGGTGGGCGGAAGGAACAGCGCCAACACGCAGCGCCTCGTTAAAATTGCGCGGGAGTGCGGCACGCACACGCAGGCGGTGGAGACGGAGGAGGAGATAGAGTGGGATCCGCTCGCAAAGTGCAAGACGGTAGGCGTGACGGCCGGCGCGTCTACGCCCAACTGGATGATAAAGCGCGTCTGCGACCACCTGCAGTTTCTTAGCCGGACAAAAGAGAAGAA
The DNA here is from genome assembly GCA_031254445.1 of Chitinispirillales bacterium. GTDB lineage: Bacteria > Fibrobacterota > Chitinivibrionia > Chitinivibrionales > Chitinispirillaceae > GUT77. The sequence goes on along the minus strand of JAIRUL010000093.1, from coordinate 1,648 downwards.
CTCGATGGGCGCGCTCATGCGCCTCTTCGACATCATGGCGAACCTGAACCTCTTTGTATCGACGGGCGCGGTCGCGGTTTACTACGTCTCGTGCGCGATGCAGGAGATACCGGTCTCGGCGGCCGGGGGCGCGATAGCGCTTCTTTACTTCATCTCCGTCTACCTGTGGAACAGCCTGACGAGCTTGGAAAACACGCTGCACTTAGATATATCAAAATACCGGTTTTACAACAAGTACCCCCGCCCGCTGCTCTTTTTATCCGGCGCGAGCATTATCGCCGTGCTTATAACGGCGTTCCTTATAAACAAACCGACATTTTACCTAATGCTCTTCGCCGCGCTCGCCGGTTCCGCCTACCACATCCCAATCGTCCCGAAAAAATTGCGGAAGCTCTTCCCGTACAAAAGCCTAAAAGACATCCCCTCGTCCCGCGACCTCTTCGTGGCGCTCGCGTGGGCGACGATACTGACGTTTTTGCCGCAGACGATAAGGGGCGCGCTCGCCTTTACGCCCGCGACGCTCGGCGCGTTCGCCGTAATTTTCATAATGGGTTTTCTGAGGTCGCTGATTTTCGACCTGCGCGACATCGAGGGCGACAGGATAATGGGGCGCGAGACGCTGATAACGATAATCGGCGGGAAGAGCGCGAGGCGGGCGCTATTTGTGGTCGTGTGGGCGTGCGTGGGCGTGCTGTTAGTGTCCCCGGCGGTGGCGATGGGCTTTGAGGCGTATAAGTACGCGGGGACGCTGAGGCTGCTGTTTCAGGTTCCGGTGCTGGTGTACGCGGCGGTGTTTGTGCGGTTGAACGCGAGGATACGGCCTAACCACTCGGCGCTATTTTGCCTACTAGCGGACGGGATATTTTATTTGGCGGCGGCGGGGGCGTTTGCGTCTACGGTGCTGGTTGTCAGGTGAGGGCGTTGTTTTTAAACACGCGCCCGCAGGGCGCAAGAATTGACGGCGTTATTTAATTTTTGGCGCTAATAGCTCCGGCGCGGCGATGTTTTGGGCGGATTCGCTGACGACGGCGTATCCGGGGGGTATTCCCTCTATGTCGAAGACTAGTATTAGCACTGTGTTGTTGGATGCTAATTTTTTGGGGGAGAGCCATAGGCTGTTTAGGCAGGTTTTGCCGGCAATCGCCCGCTTTAGAAAATCGCTTCTTGGTATCCTCATGGCAAAATAGAAGGCGTCTATCGGGATGTTGCTTATAGTGACGCCGTTAGCAAGCGCGTGGGCTTTTTCTTTGTCTTTATTGACATACGCGAACAATATCTCCCTAATCGCCACCGCTGCCGGATCGTCAAGCCAATCGCCGCCCAACCGCAGGTGCGCCGCCTCGTAGGCTATTTTGAGGATTGCGCCTTTTATGTCGGGGTTCTCGAATGGGTTATCGTCATACTGATCGTCTTCACCAATATGTTTATTTTTGTTGATACGCTGATTTTTGTCGATACATCTATTCCAGCCCCCGCCGCCACACCCCTTAAAAACCAAATCCAGCCTAACGCGCTCCCTAAGCCGCTCATCCCCCTTTGCCCATCCTACCCCCCTATTAAAGCACGCCAGCGCTACCGTAAAAACGTTTTTAAGCGCAACGTCAACCGTCCCGCCAAGGCCGCCGTTGCAATCGGCGCAGACGTGCGG
>JAIRUL010000089.1 GCA_031254445.1 Chitinispirillales bacterium | reverse complement strand
TTTGACTTTTATAGGCTTCGTCTGAAAAAGATTTTAAAAAGAATTTGACTTTTATAGGGTTAGCGGGAAGACATTCCTAAATATCCATATTGCGGCTATTAGCGCGGCTACGGGGAGGATTGCTTTGTGGGATGAGAGAAGCGACGGCACCCACTTGCCTGTAAACGCCCTCATCAGAAATATCACGCATAGGTAGACGGTAAGCGGAATAATGAATAAAAAGAGAAACGGATTGTATAAAAACGCTTCCCATATGTCAAGCGAGCCTAGCGACCGGCAGGCTCGCAGCGTACCGCAGCCGGGGCAGTAGAGGCCGGTCGCCAGACGCAGAAAACACGTTGGGTAATAGCGCTCCGCCCATGCGGGGGCGAACGCTAAGAACAGCGGGGCGGCGCAGAGGAACGCAATCCCTATAAGCGCTTTCAAAAGCTCCGCGCCGCGCCGAACGCGGTGCCCGCCCGACCCTTCGCCCTCCGCCGTTTCATGCGTCGCCTTGTGCATACAATAATCCGAAAAACGCAAAAAATCACATCGAAAGCAACTCTTTAAACATACTCTCAAAAAACGGATGCAAACATACGCCCACGAATATATTGTACAAAACCCCTACGCCGATGGATAAATTGCTGTAGAGGCCGGCCTTCTTGCTCGCCTCGAGCGCGCCGGCGTAGTCCTTCGACACTACGAGCGAACGGACCTTCGACGCGTAGACGATTGCCACTATCCCAAGCGGCATGCAGCAGCATACGGTCACTATTATCGACTTTGTCAAGTGGCTCTCAATCTGCCGGTTGATGGCATGGCTAACGCCCTCCTGCGCGGGCGCGGAAGCTGCCGCCGCGGCCCCGCCCGCCGCAAACGCGTCCGGCGAGCCGACAGATTCAACCGCATCAGCGGCGTCGACGGCATCAACCGCGCCAACCGCGTCCACAGCCCCTACAGCCTCGCCCCGCGCCGCTTCCCCCCCCATAGCCGCGCCGCAGTTAGAGCAAAAGTTCGACGCGCTTGACGTCGCAATCCCGCAGTTTGAACAAATATTCATGAGCGCCCTCCGTAAACGTTAATTAACCATGCATAGATTCCAATCAACATCCCCCGCCCCCTACGCGGCAGCCCGACGCGCAGCCGCGGATGCACGCGGCCAAGGACTCGGCGAACGCGTCGCCGTCTATCGGCGCGTTCGCTAACGCCGCGCAGCCCCTGTTCGAACCAAGCGCTACGCGGTCTCTGGAGAGTATCTTTACGACAAGCGCGTCCGGCGCGGCCTCCGCTATGCCCTCGGAGAGGGCGCTTTCGTCTAACGCGTGGGCGTCGTAGTCGACTATGACCGCCGCGGTCTCTCCGGCGCCGCCCCGCATCTCGTTTAGCGCGGCCTCCGCGTCGCCTATGCGGCGCACCTGCGCCCCGGCGCGCGCAAGCCGCCCGCAGAGCGCCTCCGCCGCCTCGCCGCCCTCCGCGACTACCACCACCCGCAGGCCGCTCAGATCGGCCTCCCGCGCGGCGCCCGCGTGGAGCGGCAGCAGCACCTTGAACGTGGTCCCCCTGCCCACCTCGCTCGAAACGCCGATGCTCCCGTTCAGGTTTTTCACGCAAAACTGGACGCCCGGCAGGCCGATGCCCGTCCCCTCGCCCTGCGGCTTGGTCGTGAAGAGCGGGTCGAATATCTTGCCGATTATCTCCCCGTCTATGCCCGTCCCGTTGTCCGCCACGTCTATCCCTATGAACCCGCACCCCTTGCGCTCAAGGCCGCGGCCGCCGCAGCCGCCCTCGTTGTAGGTACGAAAGACAATCTCCCCGCCGCCCGGCATCGCGTCGCGCGCGTTGAGGCCGAGGTTCAGGAAGACGTTTTGAATCTGCGAGTCGTCGCCCAAAACGACGCTGTTCTCCGCGCCGAGCTCTAAGGTTATCCTTACGCCCTTGCAGTTCGGGCGCAAAAGGGTCTCGGCCTCCCTGAGCGCGCCGTGTATGTCCACCGGCACAAGCTCGTCGCGCTTTTTGCGTATGAACGACATAAGCCGGCCGGCTAACGCCTGCCCCTTCGCCGCAACGGCGGCGATCTTATCCGCGTACTCGGCGGCGGAGCCGCCGCTCTTCGAAACGTCCATCTGCAGGAGGGTGACGTAGCCGGTGAGGGCCGTTAGGACGTTGTTGAAGTCGTGGGCGATGCCGCTGGCGAGCAGGCCCACTAGCTCCATCTTCTGCGTCGCGACTATCTGCCTCTTTAGCTCCTCGCGCTCCTGCTCTAAGCGCCGCCTCTCGGTGATGTCGCGGCAGATGGCGAAGACTATAGGCTGCGCCTCGGTCGTGATCATCGTGGCGTGCAGCTCCATCGTGGAGACCGCGCCGCTATGGAGCGCGCAGCGCAGCTCGTACATTATGCTGCTCTTGCGCGGCAGCCGCGCCATGACCTGCTCGAAGAGCGCCGCGTCCTCCGCCACTATTAGGTCGCGCATATTCATCTCGAGCATCCGCTTGCGGCCGTAGCCCATGTGCCGAAACGCCGTCTCGTTGCAGTCGATTATCTTGCCGCCGCCGTCGTGGATGAAGAGGATGTCCCCCGCGAGGTTGAAGAGCGTCTTGAAACGCACCGTGCTGCTCAAAAGCTCGTCGGAGCGCTTTATGACCTCCTCCTCAAGGTACTCGCGGTAACGCCTATTCTCCTCTATGAGCTGCTTCTTCTCCAAGACGCGCAAAATGGACATCTCCACCACGCCGTAGTCGTAGACCGGCTTGACTATGTAGTCCCACGCCCCGAGCTTTAAGCACTGCGCGACGTCGTCTAAAGAGTTCGTGCCGGATATGACGATGACCGGCGTCTCCGAGGAATAGCTCTGCAAAAACTTGAGTATGTCGAAGCCGTCCATCTCCGGCATCCTGATGTCGGTGACGATGAGGTCGGGCTCGTGCCGCCCGAAGAGCTCGATGCCCTCGCGCCCGTTGGCGGCGCGGACGCAGGAGAAGCCGACAAGCTCCAAGAAGTCGCACATGCACTCGCGGGCGTACTCCTCGTCTTCGATGACCAAAACGCGGATTTGGCTTCTATCTTTTTCGATTGTGAATTGCATGGCTTAACGCGATCCTAAAAATCTTTTAAGTCTTTAAACTCTTTTAAATCTTAAAGTCAAATTCTTTAAAATCTTTTTCAGACGAAGCCTGAGACCGTAAGGTCGAAGGCTTTAAAGTCAAAGTCTTTTAAATCTTTTTCAGACGAAGCCTATAAAAGTCAAATTCTTTAAATCTTTTTCAGACGAAGCCTACGGCTTCATATGGTGTGGCGGCTAAAGCCGCCACACAAAGTCAAAGTCAACATCAAAACAGCGTACCCCGCCGCCTCTTTTTTTGGGGGGCATTGAAAG
>JAIRUL010000073.1 GCA_031254445.1 Chitinispirillales bacterium | reverse complement strand
CATACCCCTCATGGCAGGGGCGGCCGCGCTCATCCTTATAGTAATACTCTTCGTGGTCGGCGGCGGCGGCAAGAGCAAGAATTTTAAGATAGCTATCGAAGAGGTAAAAACCGAGTTCGCCAAGGAACAGCAGGCGCTCAGAGAAGAAATGACCGCGATGACCGCAGAGATAAACAAACTGAGGGACGAAAACAAGGCGCTCGAAAAAAAGGTCACCGACCTTAAGGCGGAAATAAAAGCTGAGATAAAGGCTGGAGCGAAAGCGGAAGCGAAAGCGGAAGCGAAAAAAACCGGCAGCGGGGGCGGGGCGGCGAAAAAAACGTCTGGGAATACAAGGAGAAGGTAAGAACGCCAAAGCCTTTAGAGCCTTTAAAGCCTTTAAAGCCTTTAAAGCCTTTAAAATCTTTAAAATATTAAAATCAAAATCTTTAAATTCTTTTGGGGACGGGGCTCTGCCCCGTAACGCCCCGATATAATAGCCCCCCTCTCAATGCCCCCCCAAAAAAAGAGGCGGGGGGGCACTGTTTGAAAACAAGCGCCCTTTGGGCGCGGTGGGTCAAAAGCAGCGGGGTACCGGTGTTTTGATTTTGACGTTGACTTTGTGTGGCGGCTTTAGCCGCCACACGTTATGAAGCCGTAGGCTTCGTCTGAAAAAGATTTTAAAGATTTTGACTTTACTAGGCTTCGTCTGAAAAAGATTTTAAAGATTTTGATTTTAAAAGATTTAAAAGAATTTGACTTTAAAAGATTTAAAAGATTTAAAGACTTAACAACCAATATTAAGGAGGCCGGTCATGGGCAGAGGCGACAAGCGCTCTCGCAAGGGTAAGATTTTCCGCGGCAGTTTCGGTAAATCGCGCCCCCGCAAGATCAAGCAAAAATCGTGATTTTTTTATTTGATTTTGCATCATGCCATAATTTATATTTAGTATTCTTACATTGCGGGCCCATAACTCAGTCGGTTAGAGTAGCGGACTCATAATCCGTTAGTCCTAGGTTCGAGCCCTAGTGGGCCCATTTCTCTATCGTACAACAGGATTAAAGGCGATATGATACAAGATTTGGAATACCTTATTAAACTCCAAGACATCGACCTCAGGATAAAGGAGCAGGAGCTGGCCAAGGAGCAGCACCCTGCGGCGGTTTCCAGCCTTGCGAAGCAAATCGCGCTGGCCGAAGCCGCAAACGCCGCGGCGGAGGAAAGGCTTTCGCAGCTCATGGGCGGCATAAAGGGGATAGACGACCAAACCGCAGCCCTGCGCGAAAGCCTAGATAAGAGCCAGGAGAGGCTTGGCTCCATTCAAACCAACCGCGAATACGACGCCGTCCACAAAGAGATAGAGGCGCAAAAGGCCATGCTCGCCGCCACCGAAAGCAAGAAATCCGACCTCGAAGCAAACATAGAGAGGCACAAAGCGGAGTACGAAGAGGCGCAAAAATCGTTCGAGAACATAAAGGCGGAGCTGCAGCCGCAGATAGACGGCCTCGAAGCCAAAATCGGCGCCATAGACTCTGTCATCGCGGAAATCACAACGGAGAGGGAGAAAGTAAGCCCCTCGGTGAGCCTCCAAACAATGCGCACCTACGACGCCATCCGCAAAAAGCGCAAGAACGGCAAAGCCATCTCGCTTGTGGGAGGCAACAAAACGTGCAGCGTCTGCTTCATGGTGCTGCAACCGCAACTGTGCAGCGAAATCCGCAGAGGCACGAAAATCATCCTGTGCGAGAGCTGCGGGTCGATGCTTATTTGGGACGAAGCTAATAGCGGCGCTTAACGCTAACCATGAATTATTGTAGACGCAGGACGACGCCGCCGTAGGGATGCAATAATAGGGCGGGGGCAAGCCCCGCCCCTACAGTGTTTTTTGGAAACAATGAATAACCTAAAACTCTACAAACGTATGCTGGGCTATATGCGGCCATACGCCGCGCTTATCGCCGCCGCGCTGTTGCTCGCCTTGCTCGCCGTCGCGTTTGAGGGGCTCTCGCTCTGGTTCAGCGCTTCGCTTGTGCAAACCATCTTCGACCCCGAAGCGCTCAAGGCGGAAAAACCGGAGTACACGCTCTCAAACGCCAACGCCGTCTTAAAATACTGGACGTCGCTCTTTATCATCAACTCCAAAGGCCCCGTCGCTTCGCTGCAAATCGTCTGCGTCCTAATGTCGCTCTCGTTCCTGCTAAAAAATATCTTCCTATACCTCAAGAACATCTCGATGACCCGGCTCAACCTCTCCATCGTGCGCGATATGCGCAACCAGCTCTTCACCCACTCGCTCGCGCTGCCGGTCTCGTACTACGACCGCACCAAGTCCGGGAACGTCATCTCGCTCGTCATGAACGACATAACAAGCATAAACAACTCCATGACAAGCACCTTTGACAAGATAATAGTAGAACCGTTGCGCTTAGCCGCTTTCGTGGCAATGCTCTTTATCATCAACTACAAATTTACGCTGGCGATATTTATCATATTTCCGGTGCTCGGCCTCCTAATAACCCTCATCGGCCGCACCGTTAGGCGCAGGAGCAAGCGGGTTATGGAATACATGGCGTCTCTGCTCTCCATCCTCCACGAAACGGTAAACGGCATCAGGATCGTCAAAATCTTCGGGACGCTCGGCGCGGAATCGAAAAAGTTCAAAAGCGCAAACCAGCTCTTCGCCCGCCAATCGTTCCGGTCAAGCTACGTAGGCGCGCTGGCAAGCCCTGTCACGGAGGTAATGGGGGTAGTGGTCGTGGTGATACTTTTGTGGTACGGCGGAAATCAGGTTCTAAATTCCGGCGGGTTCGGCGCGGACGACTTTACAAGGTTTTTGATATTCCTATTTTCGGTATTCACGCCGCTCAAAGAGATCAGCAAATTGAACACGACGCTGCAAACGGGGTTCGCGTCGGCCGATAGGGTTTTCGGGGCGTTAGACTCGGCGGTTGAGGAGTTGGGCGGCGGCGCGGCGATTAATGTTAATAGCAACGATAACGTCAATAATAACGACACCGCAGTGCTGTTTAATGATAAAATATCATTCCATAACGTCCATTTCAACTATCCTGGATGCGCCGACGCCGTCCTCAAAAACATCAGCTTCGAGATAAAAAAGGGCAGCGTCTCCGCGCTCGTCGGATCGAGCGGGAGCGGGAAAACGACCACGCTGGATTTGCTGCCGAGATTCTACGATATCACCGGCGGAAAAATTTGCATCGACGGGGTTGACACCCGCTCCCTTAGGCTGCCGAGCCTTAGAAAACTCTTTGGGACAGTCTCTCAAGAGGTGTTCCTATTTAACGATTCGATATCCGCCAACATCGCTTACGGCATGCAAAGCGCTGGCATCGGCGCGATAATATCCGCAGCAAAAGCCGCCAACGCTTGGGAGTTCATCGAAAAACTGCCTAGCGGCTTAGACACGGTTATCGGAGAGCGCGGCGTGATGCTCTCCGGCGGCCAGCGCCAACGCTTATCCATCGCCAGGGCGCTCTTGCTCAACCCGCCCATCCTTATACTAGACGAGGCGACGTCCAGCTTGGACACCGAATCCGAACGCCTTGTCCAAGCCGCCATAAACAACGTGATGGAAAACCGAACCGTCCTCGTAGTCGCGCATAGGCTCTCGACAATTCGCAACGCCGATCAAATACTCGTCTTAGAGGCCGGAGAAATAGCAGAGCGCGGAACGCACGATGAACTTTTAGCGAAGAATTGCCGGTATAAGTATTTTTATGATATTCAATTCGCTGTGGCGGGAAAGTAATATCCGCTCGCCCGCATCCATCCGCTCCGCCTCAAAATCAACAACGCCTATGCCAATGCCAACGCCATTTATTATATTATGATACATGGACAACAATAACGAATACGCGAACCCCCTCTCCGAGCGCTACGCTAGCCGCGAAATGCTTAGCCTCTTCTCGCCGCAGTACAAGTTCAGCACGTGGCGCAAACTTTGGTGCGCGCTGGCCGAGTGCGAGGCGGAGCTTGGGCTGCCCATCGCTAAAGCGCAAATAGCCGAGATGCGGGCAAACGTCGACAACATCGACTTCGGCGCGGCGCGGGAGTTCGAGAAGCAGACGCGGCACGACGTCATGGCGCACATAAGGGCTTTCGGGGCTGTTTGCCCGGCGGCCATGCCCATCATCCACCTCGGCGCTACCAGCGCGTTCGTCGGGGACAACACCGACCTGATACAAACGCGCGAGGGTTGCCGCATACTCATCGGGCGGCTCGCGCGGCTTATCGCCGCGCTTAAAAAATTCGCGCTCGACAACGCAGGCCTCGCCACGCTCGGATTCACCCACTTCCAGCCGGCGCAGCTGACCACCGTCGGCAAACGAGCCTGCCTATGGATATACGATTTGCTTATGGACTTCGAGGAGCTGCGGCGCTTTGAGTCAACGCTAAAATTCCGCGGCGTCAAGGGAACCACGGGGACGCAGGCGTCGTTCCTTAATCTCTTTGACGGGGATCACGGAAAGGTCAAAGCGCTTGACAAAAACGTCGCGCGGATGATGGGGTTCGACAGCGTTTTTCCCGTCACCGGCCAAACGTATACGCGAAAGGTCGATTCGCAAGTATCGGCAATACTTGGCGGGCTCGCGCAATCGCTGCATAAGTTCGCCAACGATATTAGGCTATTGCAACACTTAAAGGAGATAGAAGAACCTTTCGAGAGCGGGCAGGTCGGCTCGTCCGCCATGGCGTACAAACGCAACCCGATGCGCAGCGAGCGCCTCACGGCGCTGTGCAGGTTCATCATGTCCAGCGCAGCGTCCCCCGCGATGACCGCTGCGGAGCAGTGGTTCGAGCGGACGCTTGACGACTCGGCGAACAAGCGCCTTGTCATCCCGCAAACATTCTTAGCCGCCGACGCCGCGCTGATTATCGCCGCCAATGTGTGCGGCGGGCTTGTGGTGTACGACAAGGTCATCGCTAAACATATTAACGATGAATTGCCCTTCATGGCCACGGAAAACATCATCATGGAGGCGGTAAAAAAAGGCGGGGATAGGCAAGAGCTGCACGAGCGGATACGGGTGCATTCTATGGAAGCCGGCAAGCGGGTCAAGGTTGACGGGGAGTGGAACGATTTGCTGGAGAGAATAGCGGGGGATCCGGCGTTTGGGATGACGGCGGGGGCGCTGGCTAAGCTGTTGGATGTAACGCAGTTTGTCGGCCGGGCGCCGGAGCAGGTACGGGAGTTTGTGGAGGAGCATGTAGACCCGGCGCTAAAGACGGGGGCGGGATATGGGCTGGCGGCGGCGGAAGATTTGCGGGTGTAGGGGCGGATATTAACCCGCCCCCGCCATCAACGTCAACCCCTACAACAACGATTCGTAATCTTTCACCGACCCGTTGTCGAGGCAACATTCTATAATCTTTCTCCCCGTACCGCTTAACTCCGGCACCATGAATTTTTGCAGCTCTTTGTCGAAGAAAGATTTTAATATCTTCGCCCCGGCGTCGTACCCGTCCAAACCTACATCCGGCTGCTCCTCCACCCTCAAAAAATCATGCTGCAAATGCGTTCCCTCTACCTGCATTGACGCCATGGCGTACCCAAGCAGCGGGCACCTTGACGGCACTAAGCGTTCGGGGCGGAACTTGGCGGTTCCCCGGCGGGCAAGGTACTCTCTGGCTATCCACTGCGGCATGAAGCTCACCTTGTACGCGCCTACGTGCTGGTTGGGGGTTAGCGTGTAGCGCACAAG
>JAIRUL010000046.1 GCA_031254445.1 Chitinispirillales bacterium | reverse complement strand
AAATCTCATAACGCAGGTATTAATCGTATTTAGAATAGTTGCTTTTGTCAACAAATCACGACGCTACTTTTTTGATGTTTAATAAAAAAAGGTTATTATAGCCCACGAATTTCTTCCGCCGAAAGGTCGGTAAATTCCGCAATTTCGTTTTCGTCTTTGCCATTGGCTTTCATTTTTCTTGCTATTTCTATCGCTTTTTTGCGTGTGCCTTCAGCTATGCCTTCAGCTATGCCATCCCTTTTGTAGGTGTTCAGGATGCTCTCTTCGTTGGCTTTGACTTCCATAAACCTCTCGTAGGCTTTGCGCTCGGCAGGCTCCATTTTCAGCGTAGCCAACTTAACGCCGGCCTCTTGGATGCCGCTTGCGGTGAACTCGCTTTTTACTTTTGACGTTTTGAGGGTGTAAATCCATTCGTCGAACTTGTTTTGGATGTTTTCGTCGAACATCTTAGGCAAAATAAGGTAGTATTCGGGGTGGATGTCGGCGGTTGCGTCCGCGGGCGGAGCCGGCCGCGCGAACCGGATTAGCTCTTCGGTGTGAAGGCCTTTGAACCCAGCCATTTTCGCCAAAAAGATGTAGTCGCTTTTCGCGCCCAAATCGTAGTAGGCGATGCTTATCGAATAGACTTTTTTGATGTCGTACTCGCCGCCGACCGATATTTGTTCGGTTACGGCGCGGCTCACGCCGTAGAGCACCTTGCCGAAGAAGTCGGCCTGCCTATAGCACTGAATTTCGAAGATGGCTATTTCGCCGTTGTCTATCTTAGCTTTAAGGTCTACGCGGTTGACCTTGGCCTCGTCATCGCCCTTGTTGCTTTCGCTCTCCAAAAGGTCGAACACCGTGACCTTGCGCTCCATAAGCTCGCTTAGGAACCCGCTAAGGATGTCGAAGTTCGCCTTGTCGCGCAATATGTGTTTTATCGCGTAGTCGAACGAAATAATCGTGCGGTCGCTCATCTGCACATCTCCTTTTTTTCGATAAGAATAAATATAATAAAAATCCAACCAACGGCGGGGATTTTATTTTTACCCCATCGATTTCACCACTTTTCCGCCTCGCTTGCCGCCTAACAGAGACCGCCCCTTTCCGCCATAGGCATAGACCTATCCGAAAGAGCCAAATGAGGTGGCCTAACTTTTCCGCCTCGCTTGCCGCCTAATAGAAACGGCCTCTTTCCGCCATAGACCCATCCGGAAGAGCCAAAATACGCAATACGGCGCCGCAGATTCAAAATAATCTAAAAAACCGGCTCAGATTCCTATGAATTGCATTATATTATATATTATTGTTAGAAATACTGGCATACCCTATCAACACCATATATTTTACCTTCGGAGACGCGCGATGGCACGAATTTCATCAACCCTATTCCGCTTGGCTGCCGTTCCCGCGCTGCTTTGCGGGCTTCTTGCCGGGGCCTTGGCCCAGGACTCGCGCCCATACGCGCCTATCGCAAACCCGCTGCCGGACACGCTCGACCAGCTTTACCGCGACAGCGCCACGATCAAGATCGGGCGCATCCGCGTCAACCAAGCGGGGTACAGGCCGGCGGACGATAAGTATTTCTACTACGTGGGGAGCGGGGCGTCTAGCTTTTCCGTTATAAACGCCGGCACCGGCGCGTCCGTGGCCACGGGGACGCTGGCCTCCAAAAATACAACCGTGTCGGGGCAGATAAAGATCAAGGCCTCCAACAACGCGCAGCGCATAACCGGCGGGGATACGCGGTATACTATGGAGAGCCCGGCGGTGTCGGGGACGCTTTACGAGGGGAAGATAGACGTCTCCGCGCCCGGGCAGTATAGGATCCGCGTGGGGAGCGAGACATCGGGGGCGTTTTGGATTCACGAAAATCTTTACGGGTGGGTGCGCGACGCGGCCATCAAATTCCCCGGTGTCAACCGGTGCGGGAATACGGAGTCTTGGTTCCACGGGGCATGCCACTTAAAGGACGCCACGCTTGGCGGGTGGCACGACTGCGGCGACCACTTGAAGGAGGGGATCACGCAGAGCTACCTGCACGCGATGCTCGCGCTCGGATCGGCGGCGCTTAGGGATCACGACGTTGACAACTATGGGCGCAACCACAATAGCACGGTACTGACGGACGGCGTGCCGGACGTGCTGTACGAGGCGAAGCACGGTTCCGATTACGTCATCAGGGCTTACGACAACGCAGGCGGGCGGGTTGCGAGTATGATCACGTCGGTGGGCGGATTTGGGCCGGATCACCAGTGGTGGGGGCAGCCGGAGATGCACGACCGGATGTCTACCGAGCGCGGCGGGCCGCCGAGGGAGGCGCGCAACGAACTCGGCGCGAACATCCTCGGCCTCTTTGCGGCGGGGCTTTCGCTTACGGCCAAGAACTACGCCGCGTTCGATTCCGCCTACGCCGCGAAGAGCATAACAGTCGCCAAGGCCCTTTACGCTTACGCCAAGGCGAACCAAAAGAACACGGAGTCGCCCGCCTACAACGGAAACGGCGAGTCGCAGGACAAGCTGGCCTTTGCGGCGCTCGGGCTTCTGTACGCTACAAAAGATAAAACGTACCTGAATGATCTGTGCTACGACAAAACGATTTTCAACGCCGGCAGCAGCGAGGCGTTCCCCAACTTCGGCTTTGAGGGCGGGTGGTTCGCCAAGCAGCCGCAGTTCAGCAAGGGGTTCGCGAACACCGACTGGGGGTCGCAGCACATGGTTGTGCTGTGGGGGTTTTATAGGCTGATACTCAAGGACGCGCAGTTTTGCGCCGACATCAACATCACATCAAGCGAGCGCCTAAAGCTCCTTGGGCGGGTGGCTGGGCAGATGCTCTTCAACCTAAACGACATAAAATCCAACTCAGGCAACACATCGTCGATAAGCCTCCCCTCTGTAGGCCATTGGGACAATAGTAGCTCCGTGCAGATTGTCTACGACGACATTTGGAAATCGATGCACACACAGTCGGAATGGATGTGGAATAGGTACCAATTCGGAAACATCTTCGATCTCTTCGCCTACTCCGACATGGCGATGTGGCTTGACAGCGCGGGAGCGGGGATACAGCTGCCGGGTCGGGCTGCAGGCACGAACTGGAAGGGGCGCGAGGTGCGGCAGCTGGTTATACGGCAGATAGACTATATGCTCGGCGTCAACCTCTGGGACTACGCTATGATCTTCGGCATCGGGCATAAAAATTCCAATCACCCCCACCACAGGGCGGCGAACCCCGAGGGCAAAAACGTCCCGGGCGCGTTTTACTCATACAGGCCGCCCGTGGGCGCGCTTCAGGCCGGCGTCCCGCCTACGGTGACGGGCGGCGTCTATAATGAACACTACGATAACTACTACGTCACGGAAACAGGCATAGACGCCTCCGGCAACATGATCATCCCCATAATGGGCCTCGCCTTGCCCGACCCGATAACCGGGCCGCCCGACGCCACCGTGCGGACGGTCTATGTTGGCGCGGACATGGCGATTATCGAGGTTCGCCAAACGCGCTTCGGCATGAGCACCATAAGATACGCGCAGGACGGGGCGGCAAACTTTACTAACGTTAAGGGCGACAGTTCCGGCGTGTTCCACCGCATCGTGCTTACGAATCTAAAAAACGATACGAAGTACAATTTTGACGCGCTAATCGCCGACATGTTCGGCAATTCAAGCGTCGTGTTAGACGACCGCGGCGAACTCTTCACGTTCACTACTCTAAAAACCCCGCCCGGCCCCGCCGACATATCAAACGTCAAGGTCTGCCGCGTGACGAGCGACTCGGCGGATATCTTTTGGTTCACGCCGAACGGGCAGTACGACAGCCGCGTCGTGTACGGCGAGCGCAAGCCGCCGGCAACTGTGCACAACGGCAATATCTACGGCCGCCCGACGCAGTTCCACTACGTCAAGATAGGCGGGCTAAAGGAGAAAACGACCTATTACTTCTACGTGGAATCGAACGGCGCGCGCGACGACAACGGCGGGCAGTACTACACGTTCACTACGCCCGTCGAACATGTTGAATTTGACGTCAGGGCGCTCATGTATAGGGACGGCGGCAGGCAGTTCCTCGGGCTGAACATCGTCAACCAAGACATAAAGTCTTATGATTCGTTAGAGTTCCGCCTCTACATCCGAGCGCCGGATAGCGTAAACACGCCGAACGGGCGGATGGCGTTCCAAAACCACTTCGCGTTCCGCGTGGACATCGGCATCAAGTATCGGTCGGACGGGTATCAAGACACGCACTTCAAGGGGGAGATTGACGGGCTTGTCCAGGCGTCGCGGCCTATAAAGATGGAGGACACCTACAACCCCGCCGATAACACGTGGGGTTGGTACGTTCCGGTGCCTATGGGCCCCGCGGAGATGCAGTCCGGCGCGCGGTTTAGGATAGACCTACTGACGGATACGCGCAGCTGGTTCGCGCCATATCTCGACCTCATGAACCAACATCCCTCCAAGGATCTCGGAACCGTCGACTGGAGCTTCATGCCCCACAGCAGGGCAAGCGGCGATCCGGTTGACTACCCGGGAATCCCCGTCATGACAAAGGACGACACCGACAACGACTACTGGAACGTCCCCGTAAACCAGTATATCACCATCTACCGTAAAAACGAGTTCGTGTGGGGCTACTCGCCCTCCGCGTCCGAGCAGCAGACGAAGAAGACGCACTACGAGATGTCCTCGCAGATAACCTCGCCGCTCTACAACCCGGCCGAGGAGTACCTATTCATAGAACAGGTGATGCCGCAGATAACGGTAAACGGCTGGGCGACGGTTACGGAAAACGGCGTCATAAACGATATATGGGTGAACGGCAGCAAGGTGCGCGATGTCAACTCCGTGGCTAGGTACGATTTCGCGACGGATAGGTGGAACCTTGCCATTCCCGTCCCGGTGAAGAACGGCGGCAACAACATCGACATAACGATATTCGGCGGGCCCGAAACCGATTGCGCAACGTGCTACGGCTGCGCGTTCTCGAACCACAGCTTCTATTTGGAATTCCGAGGCGCGGATCCTTATCCGTCGTCTATGAAACTATTGAGTTGCGCAAACCAAAATATCGAAGTGACGGCTAAGGACTCCGCGCGGATAGATACCACCTGCTTCTACGTCTTCGTCGATGACATGAACGGGAACCTGAACAAGGAGAAGCGCGACACCGTGTGGGTCTCTATTGTCAACGCGGCAATCGGCGACAGCATTGTTATCCCTCTTATAGAATCCGGCGACAGCACCGGAAGATTCACTAGCATCAACCCGATAAACGTGGTCTCCGCCCTACCCTCGCAGCGCGGGCCAAACGAGATATCGATGGACGGCGGGCAGGTTATCACCGTGACCTACGTCGACATCACCGACCCAAACGACATCTCGCAAATCTCGCTGGCGAGCCGCGCCGAGTTCGCCGTCCCCAACTCCGCATACTTTAGGGATAGCCAAGGCGTAGGCTCTATCGATGCCGTATATGTCAAGTACTCCAAAGCCTTCGACGCCGCCCGCGACCGCCTGCCGGATTCGCTA
>JAIRUL010000260.1 GCA_031254445.1 Chitinispirillales bacterium | reverse complement strand
TTTTTGACCTCTTCCGCGAGCGACGCATAGGCGCTCACAGCCTGCTCCGACGTGGCCATAACCACGCCAAACATCTGCTTGAGCTTCTCGTATGCCTCCTCAGTCGAGACATTGCCGTCCAAAAGCGCCGTTTCCGTCATCCTTGCCCCTGCGCCCCCTCCGCGATGCCCTCTCCCCCGCCCTTCTTGTACATCTTCTCGACGTACTGCTTGAGCTTCTCCTCCTCGGCCAAGAACGCCTTTATAACGTCCTCCGTCCGAGTCAATATCTCGTTGAGCGCCGCCGCGCTCCTGTCGCTTGGCGGCAGCTTTTGGCGGTACTCCTGCCAAAACGAGATGTGCTCGGAGATGCTATTCCGCTCGGCGTTGATGCGATCGATGAGTTTTACCTTTTTGTCAACGCCGGACATGAGCACCCCGGCATCGCCGCGCGCCAAGATGAGCTTGCTCATGTTGGAGCGCACGGAATCTCGGAGCTCCTCGTAAATCGACAGCTGGCGCTCAAAGGAAGCGCGCAGCTCATCAATTATTATTTTACTATCCCGCGGCAGATTATTCAACTGTTACCCTGTTATTAGTTTATTATTCACTGCTTCTTCGCCTCCCCCGCCCTATATTCATGCTCCCATATCGTGTCGTCCAACTTCCATTGCGCCTGCTTGGACCAGTAGTCGTCGGGGTACTTCTGCATCAAGTCCCTATACGTCTCCACGGCGTCCCTATACATCTTTAGGTTGCGCTGTATGCCCGCTATTTGGAAGAGGCCCCAGGGCGTCTCTTGGAATGCGGTGTATTTTCTTGTTACTTTTTTGTAGAGGTCCAGCGCGGCGGTGAACTCTTTTTGCTTGAATTTTATGTCGGCGATTTTGTAGTAGCTGTCGGGGACGCGCATATAGACGCTGTTCTTTTCGCCTATCTCTATCGCCGCGTTGAAGTACGTTACGGCGCGGCTGTTGTCGCCGACCACCATGCAGGAGTTGCCGAGCTTGTAGTTGATTATCACCCTGTCGGTGGGGGTGGGCCCGTTGCCGGCCAGCGCTTGGATGTAGGCGTCTATCGCTTTCTTGTGCTGCTCTAAGTCGGCGTAGCTGTCGCCGAGGCGTTCGTATGCCCTGCCTACCCACTCGTGGGTTCTATTGCCCTGTATGAATTGGCGGAAGAGCTTCTCGGAAACGGCGTAGTCGCTTCTCTCCTGGTAGCAGCACGCCTTAAAGAAAGCGGCGCGCGCGGCGAAGCGGTGGTTCGGGAAGCGGTCTAGGAAGAGCTGAAACTGGTTCTCCGCGTCTTTGTAGAGGCGCAAGCGGTAGTAGCAAATACCGGCGTTGTAGAGGCACTGCGCCGCCACCGGGCCGTTGGGGTTTTCGGCAAGCACGTTTTTGAACTCGCGCAGCGCGTCGTCGTACTTGCCGGCGGTAAATGCGCGGATCGCGGCGAGGAGCTTCTGCCCGGCGTCTGTGAGGGTGTCGACGGTCATCATCGAGAGCATCGAGTCTATGCGTATCTCTATGGGGGCGTACTTCTCTGGCGTCACGGCGCTCACCGCGGCGGTGTCGTCCGCCCCTGGCGCCCGCGCAAGGCTGTCGGCGACTTTTGGGCCGCCGTACTGCTCTATGAGCTTCGCCGCGTCGTTCCTGTCAAAATCGGCAGACTTGGTGTTGAGGGCCGCGGCCAGGTACTTGACGGCCTCGCCCTTCGCGCCCTCTTTCCCGCTCAGCACTCCAAGGTAGTAGTAGGCCGCGCCGCCGTATATAGGGTGCGGGAGGGCTTTGCGGAAGTTGATCTTCGCCATATCGGCCTGCCCGTTCTTCATGCGGACAAGCCCTGCGTAATAATATGCGCCCGGGTGGTTGGATTGTATGGCTAAAACATCTTTCACCGCTGCGAGCATCTCTTCGTGCTTGCCCTCGCCGTAGAGGGAGACGACCTTTTTCATCGCCTCCTCGGCCCTCGGGTCGAGCTTGACCGGCGTAGCGGTCGGGAAAGGCTGCTGCTTCGCCGGCTGCTTCTGCGCGGCGGCGCCTGTATGCTGCTTCGCGGCGGTTGAGGAGGAGACGCCCCTCATCTTATCCATCAACCCGTTGATAACATGCTGCAGGCTGTCTTTGACGACCGGGTCGCCGCCGTTTTGGTATATCTGGTACTCGCGCACCGCCTTGTCGTACTGCCCGTCGGCGGCATAGGACTCGGCGAGCATGAGCTGCGCCTTGCCCCAGCCGGGGTTGTAGACGAGCGCCCGCTGAAGGTTGTAGACGGCAAGCTTGTGGTTGCCCTGCCGGACGTATATCTCCGCCAGCTGCATATAGGAGTTGTAGTGGTCGGGGTAAGCGGCCAGCACTTTCCGAAATTCCTCTATAGCCTTGTCGTACTTCTTCTCGTTTTTGTACTGCACGGCTAAACGGTAATGAATGTACTCGCCGGAGTCGTCCGCCCCCGCCCCAAAGGCGGCGGCATGCGCAAGCATGACGCAAGCGGCGACGGCAAATACACAGCATTTACGAATTCTCATTGATTATTTCGCTCCCGAGGGCTTTAGTAAAACGTTTTTTAGCGTCTCTTTCACCTGCTGATTGGCAAACCCCAGCTTTAGGAGCACGTTTGGGCGTATCTCCGCGGCCTTGATGTTGCAGTCGGCAAGCTCTTCGAGCAACTCTTCCAGCTCTTGCAGCTTCTTTTCAATTTCTTCGCATCTGGCGGCCGAGCCGGTCATGCTGTTTTTGTAATGCTCAAGGGAGCGCAGCTTGTCGTCGGGAATACGGCCCTCCGCGTCCATGTTGTCGCGCACGTAGCTGAAGAGCTCCGAGACGTACCCCTCGGAGAGGAGATGCTGCGTCTCCAAGGTACTCTTCATGAGCACGCGCTCCGACGCGTAGCGGTGTATTGCCCCCACGTCAATCTCGGTGAACGCGTTGCCCTCGTCGCCGACCGTTTCGGCCAAGACCCCGCCGGCGGCAGTAATCTTGCCGCCAACGATACTGCGGGCTTTCACTATGCCCTTGGCGTTGACCACCGAGTTCGCGATGCCCTCCGTCACCGTTACGCCGCCGCCGGAGGTGAACTTGGCGCTTTCGATGCAAGCGGCCCACGCGCTCCCGCCGCACTCAACGACCGCCGCACCCGCGCCGCGCACCCCCGCCCCTACGGAGAGATCGCCGCCGCACTTAACGGCCGCGCCCTCGATAACGCCCAAAACCATAAGCATCCCCGATACCTCCACGGCGGAACCCTGGCGGATAGCCCCGGCAATCTTCAGGTCGCCGGTAAACGACACGCGGCCCGCCGCGCTGCTCACGTCGCCGTCTATCTCCCGGTAGGGGTGCACCTCTGCCAACCCGCCTGAGCCATACTTAAAGATCCCGCCGTGCACCGCGACAAGGAGGTTCGGGTCGTTTTGGGCGCTCACAACCCCGCCGCCGCCCACAAGCGCGGCGTCTTTAACCGGCGGCGCGGGGAGGGCGTTGCCGAAAACATCCATCCCGTCCACCCCCGGCACCGGCGGGACGCGGCGGGCAAGGCGATCCCCGGCCTTTACAATGACGATACGGTCAAAAATGTTATTATCGCCCGCCTTGCCGCCCGCAGCCGTAATAGGTTCGCCTTTTGCATCCACAGCCCTTTCAACCGCGCCGGCCAACACCTCAACCCTCCCGTCCGTCCCTGGCGTCGCGTCCGTCCCCTGCGCCACCTCCACGTACATGTCGAAGTGCGACGCCGCGATTATCTTGTGTATCATGGCGTTCCTAAGCCCGTGCACTATGCCCTTGTGAAGCAGCTCCGTGAGCACCATGCCCGCATTAATCTGGCCGAAGCTCTTGGAGAGCATCACAAAGGCCTTCATGCGGTCGGCGGTGTACTTGACAATTATGCCCTTTGGCTGCTCCATCAAACAATTTCCTCGGCAATCGGGGCGGAAACGCTATCTTATTTAGTAATATAGTACTTATGTCAATACAACTCCTCAGTATAAATATATTATATGCACGGCGCCGCGCGGCAAATTTTATAATTTTTCGCTTGATTATTTATTGCGTCATGCCTATAATAATAATAACGCCGCAGTGGGACATGCGGCATAGGGCTTGGCATAAACGGCCTCGCCGATATTTTTATGCTTGATTCGGGCGGCGGCTCCCGCCGGCCTCGACCGCGAAAGGTAGTTTTGGAGATATGCCGAACACCATCAATATGCTCTTAGACGTAAACATCCCCATAGCCGTACAGCTTGGGCAGACCAAGATGAGCGTGCGCGAGCTGCTTAAAATGAAAAAGGGCCAAGTGGTAAGGCTAAACAGCATGGCCGGCGAACCGGTGGACGTCTACATCTGCAAAAAAATGCTGGCCAAAGGCGAAATAACAGTGGTAGGAGACACAATGTCGGTACGAATATCCCAACTATACAATGCCAAAGAAAAGTTCAAACACTTGTAGCGCCATCGCCGCATCGATTCTCGCCGTACCGGTTTCCGCGCCCTACGGGCGCATATTTTAAAAAGAAGCTAACACCCCCCGCAACCCCGCCGCGCACCGAATCAATCAACTATCTGATCCCCCGCCACGATGAACCCCATCGGATCAACCGAACGGCCGTTTTTGTGGACTTCGTAGTGCAGGTGCGGCCCCGTGCTTCTCCCCGTGTTGCCGATGTAGCCGATCACATCGCCCCGCTTGACAAACTGCCCGTTCGTCACGGCCTGCTTCTGCATGTGGCCGTAAAGGGTGGTATACTCGCTGTCGTGAGTTATCTTGACCATATTGCCGAAGTGGGTCCAAGAGTTGACTTCCGTCACCAATCCGTCGGCGGAGGCGTGTATAGGGGTCCAAATGCTGTTGGCTATGTCTAAGCCCTCGTGGAGCAGGCGCAAACCTGTGAACGGGTGGTTGCGGTATCCGAACGTTGACGTTAGGCGCCCGTTTGCCGGCCATATCGCGGGGCGCTTGTTTAGAGCGCTATGCACCCTTTGGACGCTGCCCGACATATCGGAAAAGGTGGTCTCCTGAAGCTCCGCCTGATAGTTGAGCGCCTGCGCCTGCAACCGCAGCGACTCCGCCTTGACGGTAAGCGGGTCGAGCATGGAAGAGTACAAAATATCGTCGCGCGAGGGGAAGCCGCCCACGCCGGCCTTGCGGACATCGCTGCTTATCGCGTTGAGGCCGTACTTCAAGCGCGCGTTGTCTTCGTAGGTGGCGAGATCCGATATAACAGCCGTCTCCTGCGAGACAAACCGCTCCAAACTCTCTATCCTCACTTTAAGCCTATCGTTCTCGCGGCGCGCCTCCGTCGCGTTGTACACGGCCAAAGCGTAACTCGATCCAAGATATGCGACGCGGGCAAAACCGCACAACCCAGCCACAATCACCACGGCGCAGAGAGCCACGGCAATACCAGGTATGCCTACCGAACTCAAACCCCTAGAGTCGCGGGTTTCGGCGAAAACAAAATTCCATCTACGTTTGCTCATTATTCCCCGGTTCCGTTACAAAGAAAATTCTCCTATGATGACACCCCCTACTTTAATGTTAGCATTGATAGCCCATAAAAATCAACAACTAACGCGGATTTTTTAAATCCATAGACTTAATAATAATATAAGGAGCGCCCCAAAATCAAGTTTTTTACAAAAAAATTATAATTTTTTTCAATTTTTGGCGAACGCCGCCTCAAAAAGCGACATTTTGTCAAGAATCCCCACCGGCTCGTCCCCGCTCAAAACCAAATAATGCCGGGGCGAGTCCGGCGGCATCCGCCGCAAACACGACAACGCCTCCATGCCGCTTTTTAGGCGCGGCAATGGCTTCATTAGAGCCCCGAACGTGGCTATCCCCGAGACGCCGCGGCGCTCCGCGACGTCTAAAAGCGAGACGCTGCCGAGCGGCAGCCTCAGCTCCTCGTCAAAAACAACAACCTCGTCGGCCCGCAAACCCCTCTCCCCGCCAAACTCCGAAAGCATCTGCGACGGCCTGTAAACGGCATGGCGACGCTTCCACTCGTCAACCCCCACGGCAAGCGCCCCAATCGCCCCGCCCTTCATCCCAAGCGCGTTCTTCATTATCTGATCCGCGCTGTCAAAGATGTTCCCGCGCCGCACGCCCTCCACCGCCACAAGCAAAATCTCCTCCCGCACACCGGCGTTGCGCGAATCGCCGGAGCCGCCGCCGAACGCCTTGGAGACAAGATCGACTATCCAAAACAAGGGGCTCAAGAGAAAAAAGAAGAACGCAAGCGCCGGAACGGACTTCATCGTCAGGGAAAAGGCGTAGATGCGGTAGAGCGACTTAGGGATCATCTCGCTGAAAACCACCAGCACCGGCGTGAGGAACCACGACTCCGGCGACGGGATGCGGGAGAGGTCGAGCGGTACGTAAGCGTCTATGCGCTGAAAAAGCATGGCGAAGAGCAGCGCGGAGGCCACGTTGCAAACATTGTTGCCTATAAGAATGGTCGTTAGGAGCTGGCCGCGACGGTTTATGA
>JAIRUL010000217.1 GCA_031254445.1 Chitinispirillales bacterium | reverse complement strand
CGTTGTTCCCGATAGTTTTATCATCGACGACAGCATGATTCTTCAGCCCGCCGCCGACCCGTCCGGGGTGGAGATATTCCGCGGCCCGAACATCGGCGCGCCGCCGTCGAACGAGGCCTGCCCCGACCTGATAAACGGGAGCGTTGCGATAAAGGTGGGGGACAAGATCACAACCGACCACATAATGCCCGCCGGCAGCCGCCTGAAGTACCGCTCGAACATCCAGAAGTACGCCGAGTTCGTCTTTGAGCGCGAGGATCCGGCATTCTCGAAACGCGCTCTTGACAATAAGGGAAAGGGCATTCACAACGTCATCGTTGCCGGCGAATCCTACGGCCAAGGTTCGTCGCGCGAGCACGCGGCGATATGCCCGATGTACCTTGGCGTGAAGATGGTGATATCTATATCAATGGAGCGCATACACAGGGCGAACCTTGTGAATTTCGGCATAATCCCCGCGTCGTTCGAGGATGCCGCCGATTATGCTAAACTCAATGGCGGCGACGAGCTGACGGTCTCGGGCGTGCGCGAAGCCATAGGGAGCGGCGGCGGGCTGACTGCGGTTAGAAAGAGCGACGGGCTGAAAATCAAGTTAAAGGTTGAGTTGACAGATAGGGAAAAGGGAATGATTCTTGCGGGTGGGTTGATTAATCAGTGCAGGGAGGGGGGATGACGGTGGACAATGAAACAATGGAGGATCATCATGCACAAACCATTTATCACGGCGCTCATCGCCGTAGCCCTATCGTTTAGCGCTTGCTCCAAAAGCGGTTCCGGCGGATCAGGCGGCTCCGGTAGGTTTGTTTCGCTTGCGGACTTCGGCGGCGCTAAGATCGCGAGCGAGGTGGGGACGGTTTTCGCCGGGTTCATCGATCGCGTCATCCCCAATGTGGAACACAAATACTACGTAACGGTCGCCGCCGCTATGAACGCGCTTTTGGCCGACTCGGTCGACGCCTTGTCGATCGATATGCCCATTGCCCTATACCTTACCGCCCGCGACACTAACCTCGCGGTTTTCCCCTACGTGGTAGCTGAAGACAAGTACGGTTTCGCGGTCGCTAAGGGGTCGCGGCTTGGCGCTATGTGCAACGGCGCTTTGCAAAAGCTAGAGGGCGGCGGCGCTATCGAGGAGCTAGAAAAAATCTGGTTCTCCGCCGACGAGGAGCGCAAGGTGCTGCCGGAGCTCAATTATAGGAAAGACTTCGACGGGTCGGCGGGTACGATAAGGTATGGATGCCACAGAGCGCTCTTTCCCATGAGCTACGTCACGCCGGATGGCCGGCACATAGGGTTTGACATCGATTTGGTTAATAGGATAGCCTACGAGCTTAACATGACGTTAGAAATGACGGCGCTGCCGTTCAGCGAGCTTTTGCCCTCCGTATTATCCGGCAAGGTAGATATCGCGGGGGGGAGCATATCGATCACGGAGGAACGTTTGGAACAGGTTGATTTTATCGGCCCGTATTTTGAGAGCGGGGCGGTGCTGATTATCAAGAAGAGCAGGATGCCGTCGTAGGGGCGATCCTTGCGGCCGCTCCCCGCGCATATGCCAATAATACGGTATTAATGCCAGTCAATATCAATAATAGGGCGGGGGCAAGCCCCGCCCCGGCAGAGCCGATGCTATTC
Source organism: Chitinispirillales bacterium (assembly GCA_031254445.1). Classification (GTDB taxonomy): domain Bacteria; phylum Fibrobacterota; class Chitinivibrionia; order Chitinivibrionales; family Chitinispirillaceae; genus GUT77. Next base: position 4,463 of record JAIRUL010000217.1, on the reverse strand, counting down.
TTAATCTGTAAAATTAGCGGTAAAAAACGCGTGTTTGCAATATCACACCGGCATACTTGATTTTCTAACCGCAGATAACATATACTTACTAATGTAGGGTTGATTTGTGCAACTAATCTAATCGGCGGTTGCGCCGGCAACCAGGGGCTTATTCGTGCGTACGTGCAAGTCGGGCAAGTGGATCTTCGTGGCTGCGCTTGGCGCGCTGTTTTTTGCCGGAGGGTGCGGGAAAAGCGGCGGCAAGAAAGCTTTTTCTACGCTTGCCGATTTCAATGGGGCGAAGATTGCCAGCCAGGCCGGCGCGGCGTTCCCGCATTTTATCGATCCGGTTATCCCAAACGTTCGGCACGAGTACATTAATTCGCTGCCTGAAATTATAGCGGCCCTCTCGTCCGGCAAGGCCGACGCCGCGGCTGTCGATATGCCTATCGCTATGCGCGCGGCCGCGCAGCACCCCGACCTTGCGGTCTTTCCCGAGACTGTAGCGGAAGACCGCTACGGCTTCGCGGTGGCGAAAGGCTCGCGCCTCGGCGCGCTCGGCAACGGCGTGCTGGCGCGCCTCAAAGAAGACGGCACGCTGGACGAACTGAAAAAATTTTGGCTCTCCGCCGACGACGGCGCGAAAAAGCTGCCTACCCTGCTCCACAATAAGGACTACGACGGAAGCGGCGGAACGATAATGTATGGCTGCGCGATCTCCCTAGTCCCCATGAGCTACATCAACTCCACCGGTAAACCGGCGGGCTTCGAGTTGGACGTGGTAAATAGGATGGCATACGAGCTAAACATGAAAGTCCGCTTTTTCCCGATGCCGTTCGCGGAGCTCCTGCCCGCCCTGCTGTCGGGCAAGGCCGACATGGTGGGCGGCAGCATGTCCATGACGGAGGAGCGCATGAAAAGCGTAGATTTTATAGGCCCCAATTTTGACGGGGGCGTCGTGCTGCTTATAAAGAGAGAGCGGCTTGGGGTAAAGTAATCGCTTAGAGCTGATAACCGCGCGGATTTCAGGCGGAATTTTTTGCATTACCAACCGGTTGATATTATTTTCATAAAAATAAGCGGGCGCCTATGAACGCCCATGCGCATCCGTTCGGAGAGAAAAATGGCCGCGGTTGAGGAATTGCTTAATGAACTGAACAGCGAGGGCAAGGATGTGCTCCTGCTCATCCGCGAGATGTCGGGGTTTGTCTCCTACTACCGCCGCTTGCTCGAAAAATTTGAACTCGATTCGCTCACCGGGCTGCCCGGAAGCAATAAGTACCGCGAATTTAGGGCAAATTTAGAAGCGCGCCCCGCGAAAAGCGTCGGCGTCATCGTCTTTGACGTGAACGACCTCAAATACTACAACGACAACAAAGGCCACCACTCCGGCGACCTGCTGCTGCAAAAAGCCGCGGAGAGCTTCCATTCCATCGCAGGCAAAAACGTCTCCGTCTTCCGCACCGGCGGCGACGAGTTTGTCGCCGTGGCCGCCGGATGCGCCGAGGCCGATCTTAGCGGCATTGTCGCAAGCTGGCAGGAAAAGCTGGCGGAACTCAACGCCGCCGCCGACGGCATCGCCTGCACCGTGGCTCACGGCGTAGCGTTCGGGTCGGGCGAATATCGTTTCGGCGACATTTTGGAGTTAGCCGACGAACGCATGTACGCGGAGAAGCGCAGGATGAAAGAGAGCGGGGTAAAACTCGGCGAGGTGCGCTAAGCGTATATTGAAGCGGCCAAAGCAGGCAACGACGATCAAGCGAAGGCGTTTTGATTATATTAAACTAAATAAGGAAAATCGTATGAGCATCAAAAGGGCGTTGTTTCGGGTTGGCGTTGTCTTTGCGGTTGCGTTTATAGCGGGCTGCGGCGGCAGCAAAGTTGTCGGCGGCGGCAATAACGGCTTCGGCGCGGTGGATCCCCAAAGCGTCGTCCGCGGCTCGTTTACCGACCCAAGGGACGGCGGGCAATACAACACCGTGCAAATCGGTGAACAGACGTGGATGGCGGAGAACCTCAAATATGAAGCCGAAGACTCTTGGTGCTACAGGGACGATGAATCCGATTGCGAAGAGCCGGGGCACGGGAGGCAATACGGCTGGGAAACAGCGAAAGCGGCTTGCCCTGATGGGTGGCATTTGCCGAACAGGGAAGAGTGGGGCCATCTTATGGCTGCTGTCGGCGGGGTAAGGAAAATTGATAAAAAAGGATATGTCGATTACGATGTCGCGGGTAAGAAGCTTAAATCGAGAAGCGGTTGGGCAAGCGGCGGCAACGGCGCCGACGATTACGGATTTTCGGCGATGCCCGGCGGCTATTACGAATCCGGACTCGGCGGCATGTGGGTCGGCCACCACGGCTACTGGTGGAGCGCGACGGAGCATGGTAGCGGCGGTGGGCTCTACCATCGCATGAACTACGACAACGACCTAGTGTTCGAGGCCTCCGGCATCGAGAAAGACGTCAAGAGCGACGACTGGTACTCGGTGCGCTGTGTTCAGGACAATTAAAATCAAATTTAACACATGCGCCCGTTGGGCGCGGTATGTCAAAGGCGGCGGGGTACCGGATTTTGACTTTGACTTTGTGTGGCGGCTCTGCGCCACACGTTATGAAGCCGTAGGCTTCGTCTGAAAAAGATTTAAAAGATTTTGAATTTGATTTTAAAGATTTTGATTTAAAAAGATTTAAAAGATTTTGAATTTGATTTTAAAGATTTTGGTTTAAAAAGATTTAAAAGATTTTGAATTTGATTTTAAAGATTTTGATTTAAAAAGATTAAAAAGATTTTAACTTTAAAATATTTTGACTTTGGAGGTATCCCATGCCATTGGAAATCAAAAAATTCCAAGTTCCCGGAAAAATAACATTCACCCTATCCGGCCGCTTAGACACCAACACCGCGCCGCAGCTGCAAGCCGAACTCATCCCCGCATTCGACGGCGCGAACGCCGTGGAACTCGACTTCTCCGCCCTAACGTACATCTCTTCCGCCGGCCTGCGCGTGCTGCTTCTCGGCGAGAAGACCGCCAAATCCAAAGACGCGGCCATGCCCCTCCTTAATGTGCCGCAGGAGATAAAGGATGTTTTTGAGTTGACCGGTTTTTCGGAAATTTTGAAAATTGTCTAAAACCAAAGCGAAAAGAAGGAGCATTAGGAATAAAATCCTCGTCATGCTCGTTGGCACGGCGCTGCTATCCCTCGTTCCGTTTAGTCAAGTGGCGTTCAGGGGGCTCTTCAGCATAAGGGCGCAAATGCAGCAGTCGAGTGCGCAGCTCGGAGAGTTTGCCGCTAAGAACAGCAGCGTATTTTTAGAGCGCGAAGCCATAGATAAACTTATGACCCGGGCGAAGGATCAGTCGCTCTTCATAAACGAGCGGCTCCAAAGCATAGCGAAAGACGCCGTCTACTTCGCCGGCCACGTCGCCGAAATCTACAAAAACGCCAATAGGCTAACGCCGGTATACGTCCCGTATCCGTCATCCGAAAATCACGGAAAGCTAACGATGCAGTTGGTCAGCGTAAACGGCAAATCCGATTATCCGCGCATCAAAAAGGAAGCCGGCCTTTTAGGCAATGTCACATCGGCTTTTGTAAGCAACGCTAGCGACATGGAAGCGATAACCGTGGCCGTGTACCTCGCCACGGAGTCCGGCTTCGCGATAGTTTACGATCCGTTCTCAAGCGACGGCAACCGCGCTTTCGACCCGCGCGGGCGCATTTGGTACGCAAGCGCCAAGGAGCGCGGCGGAACCTTTTGGACGGAGCCGTATTTTGACGCGGCGAGCGGCAAGCTTATCGTCACCTGCTCGAACCCGTTTTACGGGGCAAACGGCGAGTTTAGGGGAGTGGCCGGCATTGATGTTGTTATTGATGATTTAAATAACGAGATAATCAACATTGACATGGGTGAGAACGGCTACGCCTTTGTCGTAAGCGCTTCAGGGACGGTGATATCCTCAAAAGAGCTTGAGAGGCGCGGGGACGGCGTTTACGAAAAGAAGAGCGCGTTTATGGAAAACAACCGCGAATACAACGATGTCATAAAGAAAATGACAAATGGGGAGACAGGTTTTGCGAAGGTGAACACCGACAGCGGCGAAAAATATATGGCCTACGCTGCGATCCCCGTTACGGGCTGGAGCGTGGCGATAGCGCGCCCGGTTTCGGACATCATGGGGTTAGTTGCCGAAAACAGCGACGCCATAGAAAAGATGACGCTAAAAACGCTGGGTTCGGTAAATTCGGCTATTAAAGAAACGTTTATAGTCTTCGCGGTTATGTTTGTTGTAGTAGCGCTAACTGTTTTATACCTTGCGAGGATGTTCACCGCCAAAATCAGCAAGCCGATAATCGTGCTTGAAAAGGGGCTTAGGCGCATAGCGGGCGGCGAGCTGGATACCGAGATCAACATCAAAACCGGCGACGAGATTGAGCGGCTCGGCTACAGCGTAAACGCCATGGCGCGGGAGCTGAAAGAGTAT
>JAIRUL010000206.1 GCA_031254445.1 Chitinispirillales bacterium | reverse complement strand
ATTTTGACTTTGTGTGGCGGCTCTGCGCCACACGTTATGAAGCCGTAGGCTTCGTCTGAAAAAGATTTAAAGAATTTGACTTTTATAGGCTTCGTCTGAAAAAGATTTAAAAGATTTTTAGGCTATGAATCAACTACAGTCAATACTAAATAACTACCAAAAACTGTGCGGATACTGCGATTCGATCTGGGGGCGGGTACGGGGCGCTTATCCCGATGAAATCGCTTGCCGGGAGGGGTGCGGGATTTGCTGCGAGCTGCGGTCTGTCAATCAGATTGAGGCGTATGTTATACGGGCGTTTATCCGTGATAATGGTATCGATGGCCTCAATAATGCTAACAATATTAATGACGTCGATAATACAAGCGGCATCAACAACAACGCTTCCGATTCCTGCCCATTCCTAACCCCGCCCGCCCAATCCTGCACCATCTACCCCGCCCGCCCCACAATCTGCCGCACGCACGGCCTTGTTCTACGTTCTACCGAATTTCCGCAGTCTCAACAACAAGCAGCAAGCTGCCCGTACAACTTCCCCTCCGTCCATCCAAATGATTTTCCTGCCGAACTGACCGTTGACATTGACAACATAACCAAAAACCTAGCTAGGCTAAACCTCGCGTTCTGCATGGTCAGCGGGATTGATATGGATATTGATAGTAGGGTATTATTGCATGATCTTTTTTAAATCTTTTAAGCCTTTTAAAATCAAATTCTTTAATATTCAGACGAAGCCTACGGCTTCATAACGTGTGGCGCAGAGCCGCCACACAAAGTCAAAGTCAAAGTCAAAAAGATTAAAGACTAAAAGATTAAAGACTTTGACTTTATTTTGAAACAACGCTTACAGCGTATTATATTGTAGTGATATGGCAAACAGGTCTTTTGATTTTTTGGTTATCGGCAGCGGCATCGCGGGGGTCTCCTTCGCCATCGGCGCGGCGCGCCACGGCTCCGTTGCCATGATTACCAAGAAGCAGGACAGCGACTCCAACACCAACTACGCGCAGGGCGGGATCGCCTGCGTTCTTGGCGGCGGCGACAGTTTTGAGGGCCACATAACCGACACGCTCGTCGCGGGCGCGGGGCTCGGCGACGCCGAGGCGGTGAGGATTCTCGTGGAGGAGGGGCCGCCGCGGATACGCGAGCTGCTCGACTACGGGGCGCGGTTTTCTATAGGCGACGCGGAGGCGGCCAACCCCTACAGCCTCCACCTCGGGCGCGAAGGGGGGCACTCGGCGAACCGGATAGTCCACGCGAAGGATCTCACGGGCCGCGAGCTTGAGATGACGCTGCTTAAAAAGTTGCGGGGGCTCCCCAATGTCTCAATCCTCGAAAACCACTGCGCGGTGGAGCTTATCACGGGGCACCACATAAGGGGCGTCCCTAACGAATACGAGTGTTTCGGCGCATACGTGCTCGATTCGGTCAATAGAAAGATTTTTTCCGTCGGGGCGAAGGTTACATGCCTAGCGAGCGGCGGGGCGGGGCGCGTGTACCTGCACTCTACGAACCCCTCTATCGCCACCGGCGACGGCGTGGCGATGGCCTACCGCGCGGGGGCGCGGATTGCGAATATGGAGTTTATACAGTTTCACCCCACCACCCTATTCCACGAGAAGGCGAACTCTTTTCTTATATCCGAGGCGCTGAGGGGTTACGGCGCTGTGCTGCGCGACGCCGACGGGAGGGAGTTTATGCACCTGTACCACCCGCAAGGCTCGCTTGCGCCGCGCGACATCGTGGCGAGGGCGATAGACAACGAGATGAAAATATCGGGGCTGCAGTGCGTCTACTTAGACGTGAGGCAAAAGGATGCGGGCGCGACCATAGAGCATTTTCCAAACATTTACAACCAGTGCTTGACGTACGGTATCGATATCACAAAAGACCTTATCCCCGTAGTGCCGGCGGCGCACTATATGTGCGGCGGCGTGGCTGTTGACTATCACGGCAATACGGATATAACAAACCTCTACGCTTGCGGCGAAACGGCATGTACCGGAGTGCACGGCGCAAATAGGCTTGCCTCGAATTCGCTTTTAGAGGCGCTCGTCTTCTCCCGCCGCGCGGTAGAAAACGCGGCGGCGCGGCTTCCTTTGTGCCGCAGCGTTAGCGCCTCCGACATCCCCGACTGGGACGACCTAGGGACGCACGATGTGGAGGAGTGGATACTGCTCTCGCACAACCTGCGCGAGATACAAAGCGTTATGTGGGACTACGTCGGCATCGTGCGCTCTGGGCTGCGGCTAAATAGGGCGCTGCGCAGGATAAACCTTTTGGGAAAGGAGATAGAGGACTTCTACAAGCGCGCGCGCATCTCGCCGCAGCTGCTTGAACTGAGGAACATCGTGACCACGGCAAAGCTCATCATAGCGTCGGCGCTCAAACGCAAAGAGAGCCGCGGCCTGCACTACACGACCGACTACCCGCAGCAAAACGACAAGGGCTTCCGCAAGAACACCGTCATCTCCAACCGCCGCAAGTCGCCAAACTCAACGGGGCTAATGGAATTCCGATGACTGCGTGGCGGATAGTTATTACCGTTTTGATAGCGGCGGGGATAATCCTCCCGGCCCTGCGGTATGTTCGCAGTAGGCTAACGCCATCAAAGAAGATATTATTGGCGCTGCTAAGGGCGGGATGGGCGATCGGATTATTATTGTCATTCCTAGAACCATCCATCAGCTTCGAGCGCTTCGAGTCGAGCAGGCTGAAGATACCGGTACTAGTTGACGTCTCCGCCAGTATGCAAAATTTTTCGCCAAACGAAAGCGTCAAACCATTTTTAGATTCGCTCGCCGCCCTGCAATCCGCAACCAACGGCCGCGTGAGCTTTGAATATTTCTTATTTGGCGATTCAACTCGTATACGTCAATCATCGTCATCATCACCCCCATTATTATTTAATGATTCTAGGAGCCTATTCCCAACCGCGCTAAGCGAAAGCGGCGGGCGGCTTTCGAGCGACATGGTGCTGATAAGCGACGGCCATTGGACGAGGCCGCGCATGAGCAGCGAGATATACCCGCACAACACGATTCATTATTTGACGCTGCCGGCGTCCAGCCCAAACCCATTCGTAACGGTGTCGAGCGACGCGCCGGAGACATCGCCAAGCGACTCCTCGTTTACGGTAAGCGTCACCGCAAGCGGGTATGCGGGCGAAAACGGCGGGTTGACCATATCGCTGAAAGAAAAAGGGAGGACGGTAAAGACGGAACGGGTTGACATCGAAAGCGGATATTTTACGCGCGCGTTACAATTCAAAACCGCCAACTCGCGTCCCGGGCGGCGGCTTTATACCGTAGAAGCCGGTATCGACACAGCCGCCCCGCCCGCCGTCTCTAATTTCGTCCACCAGACGGCGCCGCACTTCATCACCTACTCCATGTACTCGGCGAAACCAACGCTTGACAGGCGCTACATCGCGCAAGCGCTAAAATCAAACAGCTTCTTTAGAGAAAAATCGTCATCCCCCGACATCCTATTCCTGTTTGACTGGGACAGCACGGCTGCCAAGATGACGCGAGAGCTGCCGCGCCACGCCGTAGCTGTGTTTTCGGGGTGCCTGCCGTGCAGCACGGGCAGCGTCTACGAACCGCCGCTATCAATAAAAGAGGTTGACAACGGAGTTATGACAAATATAACGCTAGACCTGCGCGCCATGCCGCCGCCGCAAGAGGTCGTCACCTGCAAGCAGCCGCCGGTAAGCGCGGTTAAGAGGATGCTTCAGGCCACCGTTAATACAACCGGCGGACGCGCTAATGCCGCCGGTACAACAGGCGCAAGCGGACGAGTCAATTCAACAAAGACAACCGACAGCAAGCCCGACAACCTGATGATACTCTTTTCCGGACGGTTCAGGGGAACGCAGTCGCTATTCTGCCCCGTAAAAGGGACGTGGAGATGGGACTTCTGGCCGATGTCGTCCGACAGGGCGGAGAGCGAACTCTTCAGTTTCTCAAACGCGCTCTTGACTTTAGCCAAAGAACTATTGCTCGACAATCTTGCCGATCAATTAATACTCTACCCGTTAACCGCCATCGCCGAAACCGACTCCGCGCGCTTCCAAATGTCGCTACCCGCCGCAGTGCCCATCTTCGAACCTATCAAGCTATCCTTACAGATACAGAACGGCGGCGTCAAAATCGATACCGCCATAAATTACCACCCAACCGGCCTAAACAAGCAGCCCCTATCCCTGCCCGCCCTGCCCTCCGGCAAGTACGCTATATCCGCATCCCTAAACGCCCCCGGCGTCAAAGCCGCCGCCTTCAGCGACAGCTTCACCGTAAACAAAGACATGAGCGAACTATCGGTACTGTCGCAAAACACCCAATACCTACAGGAATTCGCGCAACCGCTTGACACACGCGATAAAGAATCCGTAAACGCCGTATTTGATTCGTGGGATCAAAGAAGCGCGGAAAAGCATACTATTGCCGAAACATTAAGCATACACCGTTCGTGGGTTTTACTGGGAATAGTGTTGGCCGTTTTGGCGATAGAATTATTGCTGCGTAGGCGGTGGGGTATTGATTGATGCGGGGGGGGGGGGGAGGCGACTGTTTTAAAACATGCGCCCCACGGGGCGCAGAAAGCGGTACGGCTTACGTCTCATGCCGTTTAGCCCTTACTTAACACACCGCACCGAAAACCCGTACTCCTCCTTGGCGCCGGAACCCTCGTATACGTCATCGAGATAGTCGTAGAGCATGCTCCGGGTGTATGCGAGGCTCTCGTCCTCCGTCGCGCTCCACCAATAGCCGTAGTAGCCGGCATTGAAGAAAGTACCGTTGTCGGTGTAGAGGCGTCCGCCGCCGGGCAGAGCCGAAAATCCGAACTCGTCAGCGCCGTTGCCGCTTTTGCCGTCATCATTATCGTTCCAACCCGTTTTTGATTTAAGCTTTTTACCGGCAACATCGTAATAGGCCTCCCCGTCATCATTGAATTTCCTTGCCCCGCCGACTGCAGCCATAAGCCTATTCCACCCCGCCGTATCCGGCAAACGCCACCCGCTCGGGCAAGCCTTAACCGCCGTTCCCCAATCGTACAACCTGCCGTATTCTTTGCAGTTCGATTCATCGCCATCATAACACCAGGAGACCCCGGTTTTGTAGTTTAGGTTCTCCGCCATCCAAGTTTGTTTTCCGATCTTTACGGTACGATATTTTTTACCGTCTCTGGCATCGGTAAAGCTGCCGCCATCCGCAGCCCAAGCCACAGCAGGCAACGAAGCCGAAACCGCAAAAACAACGCTAGCCCGAAACAACGCCATTTTGATATTCACAGAACCCTCCATTGTTATAGTTTAAAGCGCTTGGCTCTTACGGAATTATAGCGCACTTCAATCTCCCCGCCAACCCATCATACAACTTCCTAAGCGCCCTCCCCCTATGGCTAATCCCATTCTTCTCCCCCGCCAAAAGCTGCGCAAACGTCCGATCAAACCCGTCCGGCACAAACAGCGGATCATACCCAAAGCCTTTGTCCCCTGCCGCCTCGAAAATAATCCGCCCCTCGCAGCTCCCATCAGCCGTCAAATACGCATCGCCCCCGCCATCCGCCCCCATCATCCTCAAAACCAAAACGCACCTAAACCGAGCCGTCCGCTTATCTTCCGGAACGCCGCTCAATTCACGCAGTAATTTCGCGTTATTTCGAGCCGCGTTCGCCCCCTCCCCGCTATACCGCGCGCTCAACACCCCGGGAGCGCCGCCAAGCGCGTCAACCTCAAGCCCGGAGTCGTCGGCCAGCGCCCACACCCCGCCGCCCATGCGCTCGCATACCCAATCCGCTTTTATTTTCGCATTGTCGTAGAATGTGGAACCGTTCTCCTCAATGTCTGGAATAGGATCAAAGTGGTCGGCGAGCGACGCTAGCGAGACGTCAAGCCCTGCAAACATCTCCTTGAACTCTCTTACTTTGCCGGAGTTACCGGTGGCGATTATTATTTTTTGCATGATAGCCATGGTTTTAGTTAATCAAAAGATAAAATCAAAGTCAAAGTCTTTAAAGTCAAAATCTTTTAAAATCTTTTTTCAGACGAAGCCTACGGCTTCATAACGTGTGGCGGCTAAAGCCGCCACACAAAATCAAAATCAACATCAACATCAAAACCATCCACACCGCCACCTTTGACTTTGACGTTGACTTTGTGTGGCGGCTTTAGCCGCCACACGTTATGAAGCCGTAGGCTTCGTCTGAAAAAGATTTT
>JAIRUL010000202.1 GCA_031254445.1 Chitinispirillales bacterium | reverse complement strand
CGCGGCAGCGTGGCCTCTTACGGTGTTGTCGCCGCTCTTGCTGGTTATCCCGGGTGCGGGCGGCAGGTGGGCTTTGCGCTGCACCGGAACCCTGAGCCGGGGGTGATTCCTTGCCATCGTGTGGTTTTCCGGGACGGGGGGTTGAGTTCGGCGTTTGCGTTTGGGGGGGAGAGTTTGCAGCGTGAGCTGTTGGAGGGGGAGGGGGTGCGGTTTGTCGGGGGCAAGGTGGACATGGAGGCTTGCGGGGTGGGGGCGCAGCCGGAGGGGTTTTCCGCAAAAAAATCAAAATAATCTTGACTTTATTCTAATTTTATGTTATATTTTTAGAATAAGGCGGCCTTTATTCTAATTTTGAGCCGACTTTTTGGAATAATTGGGCGCTTATTCCAATTTTTGGCGCTTTTCTGGAATAAGCGGGGCTGTTATTCTAATTTTCGGGCATTTTTTGGAATAAAGCAGGGTTATAATCAAAAAATTTACGGTTTTTTAGAATAAGGGTAACGGGCGGGGCGTTTTTAACTTTTGGCGCAAAAAGCGGTAAAGCTATGAAAAACTTCAGGGCGGGCGTGCTTATAAACCGGAAAACGTACAAGAGTTTTTTGCCTAACCCGCTGCGCAGGGGGTGGGTGATTGACGATATGCAGGTGCTTTCTCTATTGAGCAGGGCGGACCGCGAGCTTGGTCGGCTGGACATGTATTCGGAGTATGTGGACATCGACCTATTCATACTGATGCACATCGTCAAGGAGGCTACGCAGTCGTCTCGGATTGAGGGGACGCAGACGAATATGGAGGAGGCGTTTTTGAGCGAGGGGGATGTGCGGGGCGAGAAGCGGGACGATTGGGAGGAGGTGCAGAATTACATTGCGGCCATGAACGAGGCGGTTGGGCTTTTGGGCGAGCTGCCGTTTTCCACGCGTCTTATCAAGCGGGCGCACAAGACGCTTTTGCGCGGCGTGCGCGGGGAGCGCAAGCTGCCGGGGGAGTTTCGCCGGAGTCAGAATTGGGTCGGCGGCGCGTCGCCGGGCGATGCGGCGTTTGTCCCGCCGGCGCATACGGAGGTCGCCGAGTTGATGTCGGACATTGAGCTTTTCGCAAACGATGCGGGCGACGACATCCCCGATTTGATCAAGGCGGCGCTCATTCACTATCAGTTTGAGACCGTCCATCCGTTTCTTGACGGGAACGGGCGGATTGGGCGGTTGCTTATCCCGCTTTACCTTGTCAGCAAGGGGATTTTGAAGCGCCCGATTCTCTATCTGTCCGATTTTTTTGAGCGGAATAGGGCGTCGTATTACGACAACCTGACGCGGGTGCGCGCGCACAACGACATTGCGTTGTGGCTGAAATTCTTTTTGGCTGGGATGGCGGAGACCGCGCAGAAGGGGGTAAGGACGCTAGACGCTATTATGCAGTTGAAGCGGGAGCTTGGGGTAAAGATGGATAAGCTTGGGAAGCGCGGCGCGAACGCAAGGGTTTTGCTTGACGCGCTGTACAAGCAACCGGTTATATCGCCTGCAAAGATAGCGTCGCTAATAGGCAAATCCCCGCAGACGGCCTACAGCCTCATTGCGGATTTGGAGCGCGATGGCATCCTAAAAACGATGACGGGCGCGCGGCGAAACAAGATATATATGTTTGAGCCGTACATACGGCTGTTCTAGCGGGCGGAGGAACGCGGAAAGATCGCTAATAATGGCGCGTAGGAGGATCGTTCAGGTATTACCGTTGCAGTACCCCGATCAATATGCCTCCTCTAGTTCCCTTCCTCCATCTCTTCTTCTTTCCCCGGCGGGTAGGTTCCGGTCAGTACCATATACCCTGCGTCGTCGAGCTTATTTCTAATATACATATTGTTGGCGATTATCGTTATCCGCTTGCCCATATACAGCGACTTCGTATAATGCGGCGTGAGCTTTGTCGGCATTGCGAGGCACGCCGCCATCCGCGCCGATTCTATGAGCGTCAGATCCTTGCAGCTCTTCTTGTAATAGAAGTTCGTCGCCGCCTCGCATCCGAAAATGTTCTTGCCCCACTGGGCGTAATTCAGATATAACTCTAGAATGCGGTCTTTTCCAAGGTATTTCTCCATAAGCAGCGTGTAGCCGAGCTCTTTTACTTTCCTCTCAAAACTTTTCTCCGGCGTCAAGAACATATTTTTTGCTAATTGCTGGGTGATGGTGCTCGCGCCCCGCTTGTTGGCGTTGACCGACTTGTTGTATTCTATGGCTTCGACGATGGCATCAAGCGAGAATCCCGGGTGCATATAGAAGCCGTCGTCTTCCACGGCTAAGACGGTGTTTATCAGGTTCTTTGGTATCGAGTCTAAGGGGACGAATTTTCTAATGAGGGTGTCGCTCTCGCCCTTGTCGCGTAGCTCCTTGCGGTATTGCGTCATGTAGGCGGATTCTTCGGGGTTGTTTTCTTTGAGCGCTTTGACCTCGTTTAGCGGTTTCATCACCGCCTCGTCGAAGTAGTAGTAGCCCTTGACGAGCAGGTACGTCGCGGCGACGGTGAAAGCCACTGCGTACACGAGGAATATCGTCTTTATCGCTATCCATATGCCGATAAGGATCGACGCCGCGATGTGGCGCTTTTTTTTGACGTTTAGGTTATTGTTCATTGCCTATAATTTTATCGTTGCATTGATAAGAAATGTCGAAAATGTTGAGCGCCAAAAAGCGCGCTCGATATAAACGGGTTCAACCCTTATTTTAACATCAGGCGCCTCTGAACCACCGCTCCGCTGCCCATGCTCATTTTCATAACGTACATGCCGCGCGGGCGGTTCGCCGAATCCCACTTTATTTCTGTGTACGCGCCGGAGCGCCCGAATATCTTCTTGCCCTGCATATTGTAAACGCCGAGGTTCGTTATCGTCCTGCCCGCCGCCGCCGTGAATGTCACCGCGCCCGGCCTCACGCTCACCGCGTAGCCGGCCTTCGCGAGCGGCGCGGCTCTATGCGTGACGGATGTTTTGCGTGCGATGGTGACGGATTTTTTTAGCGGCAGCCTATCGGGGCTGGGGGCGAAATACTCTGCCGTTAGCGTTGCCGGGACGGGAGTGTCAGCGGGTATAACTAATGAACAGCCGGACGCGAACTCAGTTTCGTTTATGCTCCACGCGACTTGGTTGCATGTCGCGGCCATATCAAACGGCGCGCCGTTTTCAAGAAAAGAGTGGATGTAAACGGTTACCGTAGAGTTGTCTCCGGCGTTGACAGCAAGCGTGTCAACCAAGAATGACGCGGCGGCGGAGGGGTCGGGGCTTGTGCTGAGCTCTATGCGGATCGGCCTCCCGATCGGCGGCACAAGCTTTGAGGTGTCGGCGGGGGCGAGCTTGGAGACTATGTAGGCGAGAGAACCCAAGAGGCCGGCGTTGTAGTCTATGCCGCCCTCTGTGTATTGGTAGTTGTTAATGTCGTCCTTATAGTCGCCGGAAGCGAACGAACCTCCTACCATGTAACCGAAGTATTTGTTGCGTTCGGGGATAGGCATTTGCTGTTTCTCGGCGTCGGTTGGGTTGTTGTCATTCAAATACACATTCCTGTGGTGGGGCTTGGTGGCTTGCTTTGCGCAGCCCTCGCAGAAGCCCACGACGAACGACTGCTTCGCGGTGTTTTCGCCTAGGATAAAGTCCACCTGATTGAAGATGAATTGGTCGTACTCGGTCGTTCCCATCGCTTTGGAGTAGAGCGCCGCGATGAACGCGTGGTTGGCCGGATAGCGCAGCGCGCCCCAATCGCCGTTGCCGCGCGTGGAGAGTTTCTCGCCGTTGACTTGGCCGGCGAACCTGGTTATGAATGTCGACTTCAGGTCGCCGAGGATGGAACTTTTGTCCTCCGGCAGCGCCATTCCCGCCGTGTAGTAGGAGAGGTCGTGCGTGTTCGAGTAGTCGAAGGCCCAGTAGTGGTCTTTCAGGTCGCCCTTGACGATATCGTTCTTGTAGGCGTTGTCGTTCGTCGCCAAAAACATCTCCGCGGCGGCGATGATAAAGGTGGTCTCGGGGTCTTTGCCGGCTCCGTAGTAGCTGCCGGAGGCCGCGCCCGCCGAGTTGTTTTTCTTCGATTTGGCGTAAGCGTAGGCGTGTTTCGCGTGCGTTAAGCACAGCTCGGCGTAGGGTTCGTCGTACTTGCCGTAGATTTTCGACATAACCGCGAGGGTGGCGGCGGCGAACGAGGGCATGCGCCCGTCGTTGGGGTTGCTGAATATGTCGCGCGGCTCCCCGCCCCCGTCGACGGAAAGCGTAGACATCTTTCCGGCCGTAACCCAATTCGTGTGGTCTTTGCCGCCGTGCCCTTTTTCATAATAGAACGTAGCGTCGTTCGGCGCGGCCTTGATTATCCAGTCCGTGGCGTACTTGAGTTCCTCTAAGAGGTCGGGCACCCCGTTTGGCGATCCGCCGGAGATGCTCCAATTTTGGGACGCCGCGTAGTCGCTGTAGTCTTTCCCGTGGTAGAGGTCGTGGAAGCCCGCGGGGAACTCCTCGTAGGCCTTGGCCAGCATGTAGGCGGCAAAGAAGAACGTGTGCCCGAAAGTGACGTGGTCGCCGCAGTCGAACCACCCGCCCTCGAGGTTCCGCCCGTCTTTCGCGTCTTGGGTGAAGCTCGTCCTGTAGGCGGGGTTTTCGTGTTCCATGATAAGCCAGTTTGGCCCGATCCCCGACCTCTGCCCCCCGTAAAAGCGCGTAACCATCCACAGCGCTTTTTTGTACTGCTCCGGCGTAAACGCTCCCTGCGCCCCCGCCCCCTGCGCAAGCACGGCGGACGGCCCCGCAAGGCTGAGGCAGAATGCCGCGGCGGCGACGATGGCGATACGGTTGCGGCGGTTCATAGGCTCGCTCCTTTTATAAGATAAGATAACAAAAAGCTAGGCGCGGGGGCAAGGATTTGTTAAAAAAATAAAGGCGGAGGCCCCGCTGCCCGGGGGCGCCCGCGCTTTTTAATGCCAAAACCCTACAGCAGTTCCCCGTACCTCCTTACGAAAATAGTTTTCATCGCGGTGGCCAGCGCCATGTATGCAACGATGGTGCCTATTAGCCACGGGAAGTAGGCAAACGGCAGGTGGGTCATATTCAGCTGCCTGCCTAGCCAAGTGTAGGGGATGATAGTCCCCGCGGCTATCCCTAGGGTGGTAAGCAGGGCAAGCTGGCCGGAGGCGCGGCTTTGGATAAAGGGGATCTTCGGCGTACGGATCATGTGAATGACCAATGTCTGCGACCAAAGGGATTCCACAAACCAACCGGTATGGAAGACCGCCATGAACAGCACTTGCCCTTCAGGGCTCAGCGCAGACCAAGGCCCGCCGGCGACTAAGGGGCAGATGTAGCAGAACATTAGCACATACGTGGTTATGTCAAACACCGAGCTCGTAGGCCCTATCCAAAGCATGAAGCGCCCGATGCTCGCGGCGTCCCACTTCCGCGGTTTTTTCAGGAAATCTAAGTCTACGTTGTCCCAGGGGATGGCGATGCAGGAGATGTCGTAGATTAGGTTCAGCACCAAGATCTGGATCGGCAGCATGGGGAGGAACGGCAGGAACGCCGAAGCCGCCAGCACCGAGAACATATTGCCGAAGTTGGCGCTCGCGGTCATCTTAATGTACTTGATGGTGTTGGCATACGTCTTCCTGCCCTCTATTACGCCCTCCTCCAGCACCATCAAATCTTTTTCCAAGAGGATTATGTTGGCGGATTCTTTCGCTATGTCCACCGCTGTGTCAACCGATATGCCGACGTCCGCCGCCTTCATTGCCGCCGCGTCGTTTATGCCGTCGCCCATAAAACCCACGGTGTGGCCGTTGACCCGCAGGGTGCTCACAATGCGGGCTTTCTGCTTCGGCGATAGCTTCGCAAAAATGTCGTTTTTGTCAACTTCTTTCGCCAGCGTCTCGTCGTCCATTTCCTCAATCTGCGAACCCAAAAGCACATGCTTCGAGTCTAAGCCGACAGTTTTGCACACCGTTACCGTCACCGCGTCGTTGTCGCCGGTAAGCACTTTCACCCTTACGCCGAAATCGTTCAAGGCCTTAATGGCCGCGCCCGCGCTGTCCTTGGGCGGGTCTAAGAAGGCAAGGTAGCCGACAAATGTCATCCCGCTCTCGTCCGCGACCGACAGCCCGCGGCCGGCGGTATCGACCGCTTTCCGCGCCAGCCCAAGCACGCGCATCCCCTTTTCGTTAAGGCCGCGGGAGGCCTTAATAATTTTTTCCCGCAGCTCATTGCTCAAAGGCGCCGTTTCCCCGCCTTGGTCTACGTTCGCGGAGATCGCAAGCATTTCCTCAATAGCGCCCTTGGTGATAAGCTCAACCTGCCCGGACTTGTCTTCCACCGCGACGCTCATGCGGCGGCGGATAAAGTCAAAAGGAATCTCGTCAACCTTCTTGTAATCCTCCCACAATTCCGTCAGCTGCGCGTTGCGCGCATACTCGATGATAGATAAGTCCATGAGGTTTTTAAGCCCCGTTTGGTAATGGCTGTTGAGAAAACCGCGGCGCAATACCTCAGGGCAGTCGTTGCCGTCAATATCCAAATGCAGCTCCAAAATAACCTTGTCCTGCGTGATAGTCCCCGTCTTATCCGTACAGAGCACATCCATCGCCCCGAAGTTTTGGATTGAGTTGAGGTTCTTGACGATGACGCGCTTCCGCGACATGGATACCGCGCCCTTGGCAAGGTTGGCGGACACAATCATGGGCAGCATCTCGGGCGTAAGCCCCACCGCCACCGACAAAGCGAAGAGGAACGCCTGCAGCCAGTCGCCTTTTGTAAAGCCATTGATTAGGAGTACGATAGGCACCATCACGAGCATGAAGCGGATAAGCACCCACGAAACAGAATTGACGCCTTTTTCAAAACTGGTAGGCGGCGCTTTGGCCTGAAGCTGCTCCGCTATGGAACCGAGCACCGTATCGTCCCCTACGGTTATCACAATCGCCGAGGCGGAACCGGATATCACGTTCGTCCCCATGAACGCGAGATTGTTCAGCTCAAGCGGGTTGCTCCCGGGGTCGTTAAGAGCGCGGGCGAACTTCTCTATCGGTTCGCTCTCCCCGGTGAGCGCCGACTGGCTGATGAACAAGTCCTTGGCCTCGATAATCCGCACGTCCGCCGGGATCATGTCGCCGGCCGCAAGGCGGACAACGTCCCCGACGACGATATCGCTCATCGGGACCTCTTTCACCTCCGAACGGGTCTCGCCGGACTCCGCGTCCTTGAACTTCCGCACCGCGAACGTGGTGGTTTTCACCATCTCGGTCAACCGCTTGGCCGCGTTGCTGCTGCGCAGTTCCTGAATGAACCGAAGGAAGCCGGAAATCGTCACCATCACGACAATGATAATGACCGCCGTATAATCGGCGTCCTCGGGCTTTTCGAGGACGACGTCCGTGAAGAGCGATACCACCGCCAGCGCCATCAGCACGATGGTAAACGGGTTGATGAACGCCCCGACGAAGCGCGAGAACATGGACACCTCGTCGCGCTTCGTGAGCATATTCACGCCGTGCTCGTAGCGGCTCTCCTCGACGTCGTCGGCGCCGTACCCTGCGGCGCTGTTGTCGTACTGGATGAGGAGCGTGCCGCCGTCGCGGGAAGCAGCCTTTAAAAGGTGCTTTTTCGCCCGCTCGCGTTTGTGGGTTAGGGCGGCGGTCTTTTCTTGCGTTGCTTTTGAGGCCATTGGGTTGGGTCTCCTGTAACTATTAGGTTTTATAAAGTTAAAAAATCAAAGTCAAAATCTTTTAAATCTTTTTCAGACGAAGCCGAAGCCTAAAAATCTTTTAAATCTTTTTCAGACGAAGCCGAAGCCTAAAAATCTTTTAAATCTTTTTCAGAC
>JAIRUL010000187.1 GCA_031254445.1 Chitinispirillales bacterium | reverse complement strand
ATGGTTTTGATGTTGATGTTGACTTTGACGTTGTGTGGCGGCTTTAGCCGCCACACGTTATGAAGCCGTAGGCTTCGTCTGAAAAAGATTTTTTAAAGAATTTGACTTTAAAGCCCCGACAATACAATCCTTTTGCCCCAAGACCTCTCGGCCCTACGGCTTACCCGACACCCTTGAGGTTTTTGCGCTTGACGGCTACTTCTTCTTGTGCCTCTGCAGCCGGCGGGCTTTTTTTCTTTTGTGACGGTTGATCTTAGCTTTTCTCTTCTTTTTTACGCTTGACATTTCGGCGTTTTTCCTTTCGTAATACCGCTAGAAAAATTTTACAGAATTACCTAATATAATATATGGGAAAATAACATGTCAATCGTTTATTAATGATTTTTTGAATCAAAAAAAAGGGCGGACACACGGATCCGCCCCAATAATCAACAGAATCTTAATCTTCACAGCCCGCTACCGAACCATCGAAATCCTATTCCTGTACACCTCCACGCCCTTCCGGTTCTTCACCACCACAAAGTAGTTCCCCGCCGCGACCCCGGCCATATTGAGCGCCAAACCGTCCCTCGCCTCCATGCTCCTTATCGCCTTGCCGCTCGTGCTGTAGACAGTGGCCACCGCCCCGGCCTCGGCCGGCCCGCGCAGCCGCCAGCCGCCCCCGCTCTTCGCAACCGACCAAACCGTCCGGCCTGCGGCTGGGGAGGGCATAGCCACGAGCGGTTTGCAATCTTTGCTGGCGCCCACCTTTCGCAGAACGATGTCGTCTATGTTCCAAGTCCACGCGCCGTTGCCGCCGCACTCGAAAATCAGCGCCGCAGTGGCATCGCTTTGCACTACGCCGTTCCTCTCATAGCACATGCTGAACGTTTTCGTATAAGCGGCCATGCCGGTAGTGAGGGGAACGTCCCACGGCGGGTCTATGTAGTCGCGGTCTCTGTTTGAATTGCGCATCCTAACTTTGAGCGCCTTGCCCGCGGCGGACGCTTTCGCGCTAAAAGACAGCTCGTACTCCATGCCGCCGTCAAGCGCTATGCGGGTCTGCTGCAGCGCTGCGGCTTCGGACGCCGCCCCGCCGGTGCCGGTTATGGAAACCTTGAGCGTCCCGTTGTCCTGCGACAACTGGGCGCCAGAACCAACCCACTCGAGAATGTTGTTCGTAAAGGTGCCGTTTCTGAGCAAGTTGCCCGCCTGCCCGAATGCCGCCGAAACCGTCACATCGCTGTACAGCGGGCCTATCGACACCGTCGGGGACGAACCGGTCACGCTGCCGCCGCTCCAGCCGATAAAATCAAAACCCTCGTCGGGCACGGCGGTCAGCGTCGCCGTTGAAGCGTACGGGTACGACCCGCCCCCGGTTACCCTGCCGCCCGCGCCGGCGGTTGCGGTTACGGTGCGGGTCTCGGTCGCGTATTTGAGCAGCGTGCTTTTGATGAACTTGCCGCTTTCGGTGAGGTTGTTGTCCGTCCAATTCGACCCGTTGGCTTGGGCGCCGCCGGTCAATGCGGACGCGCTCTCGCCTTTATTGCAAATCGACCAATTGCACCAACCGACGCTGTACTTGTCGAGAATTGAGAACCAACTGTTCGCCGCGGTAAAGTCGTACCTACCATCCCCACTGGCCTCAGTCGTGCCAAACTCGGTGACGAACACCGCGAGCCCGGCGTCGACAGCCCTAGCTATCGGGCTTGCCTTGTCGGTTCCGTGCTCCGCCGAATAGAAGTGGAGCACATAAGCCAAATTGGCGGCGTTGGCGCCGGCAATCGGGTTGTTTACGGCCGTGCCCAACATCAAAGAGTAATAAGGCGTCCCGACGGCGATTATGTTGTTCCCATCGTTGGCTCTGATATAGGTTATCATCGTTTCGGCGTATGGCTTAACCGTGCTGTTCCAATACGTTTGGTGGTTGTCTTCGTATTTGGTGTTTTGTCCATTGGCGCCAATAGGTTCGTTGAATATCTCGTAGATATAATTGGGTTTGGGGTCTTCTATGTACGGCTTAAAAAATGCCTGCGCGTTACTCACCTCGCTGTTGGCGCTGTGGGAGTGGTAGTCGAGTATAACGTAGATGCCTTTCGCCACTGCGGCGTCGGCAACTGTTTTGCACCTGGCGGCATTGCCGTTCGTACCGCTGAACGCCACGCGCACAACGTCCACTTTCCAGTTGTCGGCAAGCTCGTTCACCGCCCCGGCTGTATAATATATCGACCCCACATCCCACTGATCCCAAAAGAAGCTCATCCCCCTGAGCGCCACCGGCACCCCGTCCTTATTGACTATCTTGCCGTTCTGCACTCTCAACTGCCCGTGCTTAGCCACGGGAGACCCTGCGGGCTGCGCGACCGCCGCCCCGCAGAAAACCGCTACGGCAAGCGCCGCAACCGCCGTTATTTTCATCTTGTTCGCCATCTTACGCCTCCTATTTTTTAAATGCGGAGGGCGGCCGCAAGGGCCGCCCCTACAATACCATATTATATGCCCACCCCTATAAACAACCGCGCGACCGCCTCTACCGCACAACCGTGATCTTAGACCTAAACGCCTCTGCGCCCGCGCTGTTCTTGATGACCAAGAAGTAGCTGCCGGCCGGCATGCCTTTGCCGAGCGTGAGCCCGTCCGCCGCGGCCATGCTCTTCACTGCCTTGCCGCGCGTGTCGTAGATGTACGCCTTGGCCCCCGCGCCCGACGCCGGGCCGCGCAGCTGCCACGCCGCGCCAAACTTCGCTATAGACCAGCCCGCCCTGCCGATGTCCCTGACGCTCCACGCTACAGGGCCCGCCAAGCAGTCCGGCGTCGATCCGACATCATTCAGCACGACGTCGTCTAAGTGCCACGTCTGAACGCCGTTCGCGCCGCACGCGAAATACAGCACCGCCTTGTCGTCGCTCAGCAACACGTTCTGATTGTTCCTGAAACACATCATGAACTCGACCTTGTATTCTTTCCAATCGCCGGTAAGCGTGATCGCCTGCGGCTCTTTTATGTAATCGCGATCTAAGTTCGTATTGGTCATCCTCGGCGTGATGACCGCCGTGCCGGAGGCCGCCTTTGCCTTAAATGTCAACTCGTACTTCCTTCCGGTCACCATGTTTATGCTGCCCTGCCGGACGGCGCTGCCGGACGATGGGCTCGACACAACCGCCTTTAGCGCGCCGTCCTCGTGGCTTATAGTCGCGGCGGAGCCCACCCAGTTGGCAATGTTGCTTACGAAGAAACCGTTCTTCACCATGCTCCCCTGCACAAAAGTGGCCTTAGCGCTTACGTTTAGACCCACAACCCTATACGAGATAGTTGTGCCTACGCCTACGGCGTCGCCCTCCCACATCGCGAACTCATACCCGTCGTCGGGGACGGCGGTAATGGTTACCTTATCGCCGAAGTCGTAGGTGGCCTTGTCGGGGCTCTTTGTCACCCTGCCGCCGGCTCCGGCCGTGGCGGCGATAGCGTACGCTGTATTAAAGTAGGCGCTGTTGTAACTTTTTAATTTGCCGTTGATGTATGCGCCTGACGTCGAAAGCGCCGGTTTGCTTGTAGGCGACCAGTTCGAGGCGTTGCCGGCCCTTCCGGTCCCGCCGTTAGTGAATATCGACGCCGTCTCGTCCTTGCTCGTGATTGACCAGTTGACCCAGCTCACTTTGTTGGTTTCGAGAAGGGTAAACCATGCGTCGGTAGCGCTTTCATTGTAGCCGCCGTTTCCGGAGGCGTTGCACGTCCCAAACTCCGTGGCGATAACCGCCCGGCCATTGCTAAGGGCGCCGGTAGTGTTGGTTCCGACCCCGCCGGTCGAAGAGTGG
>JAIRUL010000059.1 GCA_031254445.1 Chitinispirillales bacterium | reverse complement strand
TCAAAATCAAAACCATCCACACCGCCGCCTTTGACTTTGACGTTGACTTTGTGTGGCGGCTTTAGCCGCCACACGTTATGAAGCCGTAGGCTTCGTCTGAAAAAGATTTAAAAGATTTTAAAGCTTTTGATTTTTCAACATCAACGTCAACATCAACATCAACGTCAACATCAACATCAACATCAACATCAACATCAACATCAACGTCAACGTCAACGTTGCGGGCAATACCTATAACAGCGCCCGCAGCTTACGCAACGCGATGGGTCGGCATCATAGCTGTCTCTTTTTTTATACATTGATTGACGGATGATATAGACGCCTATAACAACACCCATGTACACACCTAGCAAGAGCATCCCAAGCCTGAAACCCCTTTTGGCCTCGTTGGCTTGTTCCCTCAACTCGGCGATAACGTTAGCGTCAACCCGCAGCGCTTCGCCCTCTAGCGATTTTCCGCCAACCGCCACGGATCCTTCCGCCTCGACGATGCGCAGCAGTTTTACTTGGGGATGGGTCAACGAAAGCGCATCCGCCGCGAACCACCCGCCCGCCGCCCCCGCGATTACCCACAGCGGCAAGAGCGCGCAGTAGATTTTGAGGCGTCTTATACTGCGGCCACGCTCTTCTTTTACCGGCTCCCTTGTCGGTGTTCGTATCGCGTCAACAGGGCACGCATTTTCGCATAGCCTACAATTTACGCATTTGCCGGAGCATATTTTTACGCGGTATTTTGAGAGTCGCGACATCCACCCCAAAATCAACCCATAAGGGCATAAGAACCGGCAGTATGGGCGCGCCACGAATACCCCTATCAGCAATAGTATCGCGCCGAAAGCTATCATCCCAGACGGCGCGCCGAGGCGGAATATTCCGACGAACGGGTCAAGTTTGCAAATGGGAAAGCCCGCGCCGGAGGCAACGAAAAGTATCGTTATGCCGAGATAGAGGTGCGGGATGAATCCAAGCGCCGAGGCTATCCGCGCCGGAACCCTCTTCGCGCGAATGGCGGCAACGTCCTGCAGCGCGCCCATCGGGCAGACGCCGGAGCAGAAAACGCGCCCGAAGAAGAGCGCGAACGCGAGCGGCAGGGCGAATATCAAAAAGACCGTGGCGGGGATGGCGTAACCGGTGAGCGCCCCCGCCGTAACGTTTTGTATCGCGCCTATAGAGCAGATGCACCCCTTTTTGTAGAACCCGAAGTAGGCGATTGAAAAAAGCATAAGTATCAACACGCCCCTGCGCGATTTTTTCTTGAGGACGATGTAGGATGCGGCGCAAAGGGCTATAAAAAGCACGGCTACGTCGATATAATAGAGGATGACGGCGCGGGCCGTTCCGAAATTGTTTGCGGGGATTTCGTAGCCGCTCTGAAACTCCGGCTGCGGGAAGCGGTTTTGAGCCGGCGCGCCGGTTACCGGCGCCACGGTTATCGCTGTTATCGCAAATAGCAGGATGGTAAAACCCTTTTGTCTCATCGCCGCCCCCGCCTTGTCACTTAGGCAAAAAATATGCGTTGTCTAATTTCACAAGGCTTATCGCCTTGGCCGGGCAGCGCGCCGCGATCCGGCATTCGTTGCACCCTGCGCACAAGTGGTGCCTTATCTGTAAAAAGAGCGACCCGTTGCCGAACGACGAACACCCCTTTGTGCACTTGCCGCAGCCGTTGCATAGCTTTTCGTCTATGCGGTATTCGTAAAACGGATCCTCGATGTACGTGCGCGCTATCGCGCCGGTGGGGCATATCTGATTTTCCGCAGCGGTGTCTAACTTTCCCGCGTTTGTCCGGTGGTACGCGCCGCAAAGCTTGCAGTAGCCGCATACCTCGTAGGCGTGCACGCACCGCACTGCGGATGGGCGCAGGACGCACTCGGTGGCGCACCGGCCGCAGTGCGTACATTTCTTGGGGTCTATTTGCCACACCGACTCGCCGCCGCCCCGTAGGTCGACAAGCCTGCGGAAGCCTACGGCCATGAGGGCTAGGGCTAAGACGCGAAAGGCGGTTTTTAGGAAGTCGCGCCTATCTGTATGAGTGTTTTTTTCAGGATTATCCATTAATATCATCCATTAATATCATCCATATCGTTTAAAGCTTTTGGGGACTGGAATGCCTGAAGCCGAAAGCTGAAGGCTTTAAAGTCAAAAGCTTTAAAATCTTTTTCAGACGAAGCCTACGGCTTCATAACGTGTGGCGGCTAAAGCCGCCACACAAAGTCAACGTCAACGGCGCCGTAAATCAACGCAGAACATTCTCTTTGAATCACGCAATAATAGCCGACCTGATACTATCGCCATCGGCCCCCATGCGTCCACTCCGTCCGTGACCTTCACCGAGCCCCTCTTTTCAAAGCGCTGAGTCGATACGGACGCGGCTGTCAGTGTTCCGTCATCGCTCAGAATATAAAATTTGTTGTCGGCTATGATAAACGGGCCAAGCCCAAAGAGATTCTCCGGCCCGCTCGCCCACTTGAAAACGGAGACGTCTTTATCGTCAACGCAGACGAACTGATCCCTATGCGCCCCCGCGTCTTTCGGGAGCACGCCGTAGAGGTGGCCGCCGTAATATAGCGGCGTCTGCTGCTCCGAGGCTAACGCTTCTTTCACGCCGTGGCGCTTTATCATCGATATCGAAAATGCCCCTCCGTCCGTATCAACCTGAAACACCGCGCAGCCTGCGGCGTACCCGGTGGTCATGAATATCCTATCGCCGCTTATTGCGACCGGCGACGGCGCGACTACGGACTGGCTGAACTCGATAGTCTCGAAGAGAACGCTCCCGCGGTCGTCCCCGTCCGCCGCGACGCCTGCGATTCCGCCGCTCGCGCAGTAGACGTACACCCTGCGCCCGCTAAACGTCATCGGTATAATTGACGAATGCGACATCTTCCACCCGTGCTTGTTTGGCGTCTCCCATATCACCTCGCCCGTCATAACGTGGACGCCCAAAAGCAAGGTTTTGTCGCCCGACGGCGCGAGAACCGCCACGGTGTCGTCAATTAACGGGCACTGGCCCGTGTACCAAAGCGGCACCTCCGCGCCGTACTCCTTCACGAGGTCTATTCCCCAAAGCAAATCCCCGCTTACGGCGTGAACCGCCATCGCGTGGCAGAGAGGGCCGACCGTCACCGCCGCAGAGTCCGTCACCGCCGGCACCGTGCGCGACATGCCGTGGTTGCGTTTCACCTTCACCCTATAGCCGCGCCGCCAAATCTCTTCCCCGCTGTCAAGCGAGAAACAGCGTAGCGCGTCCGCCTCTTCTCTTTCGTCGTAGTCGAGCAGATAAACCCGGCCATTGTGTACCGCTGGCGCGGCGTGCCCTTCGCCGAGCCCCGCCGACCACAGAAGAGGCGGATTAGCTCCATCCGAAAAGTCGCGCAGCGGCACGCTCTCAGTACTGATGTTGTCGATATTCGCCCCGCGAAAGCGCGGCCAAGAACCGGCGATCGCCTGCGGCGGAACCCCGCCAAACGCGGAGAAGAGCGAACCGATGTCGAGAGCCGCCCGATCGCGAGTAGCCTCCGCGCCGTCAAGCGGCTCCCCGTCCATCCCCGGAACCCGAAGCGCAACCTCGAACGGAGGAACCGATGCAAACCACCAAAACAAAACGGCTGCCCACGCAATGACGCCGAATGCAAGAGAGAGCCGGTATGCGACTGTTGATGTTGACATTGACGTTGACTTTGGCTTTGACTTTGCTTTTGACTTTGATTTTGACTTTGTGTGGCGGCTTTAGCCGCCACACGTTATGAAGCCGTAGGCTTCGTCTGAAAAAGATTTAAAAGAATTTGACTTTGATTTTAAAAGATTAAAAAGATTAAAAAGATTAAAAAGATTTAAAACCTTCGGCCTACGGCCTCAGGTTTTAAGGTCACTTCCCCTTAACATCATAAGCATAAAGGTCGTTAGCATACCGGACATAAAGAACCCCATTACTCACAACCGGATGCGCCCAAAAATAGCTCTTCATGCCCCCCTCCGGCACCTTGAACGAACTCACCTCCGTGTACGCCTCCGGAGTCGCCTTCACGAGGCTCACCGTCCCCTTCTCGTCGTACACATAAAGCATCCCGTCGGCGAACGTCAGCGACCCCTTGCCCGCGGTCTTCCACATCTGCTTGCCGCTCTTCATCTCTAAGCAGAACCAACCCGCGCTGTTGTGGCCGGAGCCGTAGATGTAGCCGTTGTGCAGCACCACGCCGCCGTGGTGGTTGTCCATCATCTTGCTATTGTCGTAAACAACCTCCGCCGCGACGCCGTCGCCCTTTTTGCTGAGTTTCACAAGCATCGACCCGCGTCCGTAGCCGCTGGTCACGAAGACGTAGCCGTCGGAATAGACCGCGTCCGTGCAGTTGTTCTCGCGGCTGTTTAGAAACGGCGCCTTCCACAGCGTCTTTCCCGTCTCGGAGTCCATGCCGTAGAGGAATGTGCGGCTTTGCGATATCAGCTGTTTGTACCCGCTGTTCTCTACCATTATAAAGGAGGCGAACCCCGCGTCGCCGCCGTCTGCGCCGGTGTTGAACGCTGGCGCTTCCCAGATGGGCTTGCCCGTATTCTTGTCCAAGCACACAACGGAGGCCTTTTTCCCGTAGGGCGAGCAGTAGAGCCTATTTCCGTGCACAAGCGGCGACTCCGAGTAGCCGTAGTCCGGTATCTCCCCGTCGTACTTAGCGCGCAAATCCACCGACCACTTGGCCGCGCCCGTCTTGGCGTCTAGGGCGATGAGGAACCCGATGTCGCTCAGGTAGTACACCGCGCCCCCCTCGACGGTGGGCGTGCTGCGCGTCCCGTTGTACGAGCGGGCGAACGCGCGCGTGGCCTCCCAAACCTTGCCCGCCGGCTTCTCCCACAAGAGCTTCCCCGCGCTGCTGAACGCAAACACGTAATTGGCGTTGTTCTTAACCCCCGCCGTATAAACCGCCCCGCCCGACACCGCCGCACCGCTGTACCCGTTACCAACGCCGGAAGCCATCCAAATAAGCGCGGGCCCCTCTTTTGGCCACTGCTTCAAAAGCCCCGCCTCCGCAGACTTGTTGGTCCTGTCCGGCCCGTGGAAATTAGGCCAGTCGGCGGCCGCGGCGGCTGCGGCTATAATGGGGACAATAGCGATTGCGGTGCGTAGCGTCTTGCCGATTGGGCGGTTGGGCATTTTGCGCCTGCCTTTTTTGCGTGTGACGGGTAATTGTACGTAATTAAGGTATGATATGAATATATATGATGCGCGGCGGAAAGCAAAGGGTTTCGTGGTCGATGCAGGCGCTATAAATGGCCCGCCCCGGCTAAGGCTCCGACGCGGGATTTGTGCAGCACGCCCCATTAGCCTTTTAACGTTTTGGCGTTATATAGCCCATTTTCCTCCCTAGGCCGGCCTTTTTCCCCCTATCCCCCCCTCGAAACGGGCCAAAAACGGGGTTTTTGAAAAAAAATAAAAAAAAGTGGA
>JAIRUL010000284.1 GCA_031254445.1 Chitinispirillales bacterium | reverse complement strand
TCCTGCCCCCGGTGCTGCAACGAGAGCAATCCGTTGTAAGTGACGCCAGCCGCCTCCTCGGCAGTTAAACTAACCCCGAAGACGGCGCATTCCTCGCGAAGTTTTCCGTCGATTGACATAATTTATATAACCTATACCATCCGACAATATAAAAAAAAAGGCGACAACTGCCGCCCTTTTCAATTCGCCGTATAAAGCTGCTTATACGGATTTTTCGCATTCGGCTTCAGTACCCAAAATTTCCCCTTAGCAAGCTCCCCGGCCTTCATGCCGAAAAGCTCCGCGAACTCGGAAAGGTACGGCTCGATTTCCTGCAAATCCTCTTTTGACGCCGTATCCGCCACGACCTGGCTCGGAAGCGCGTCTAGTTCATTTTCCGTCCGTATGAAAATTTTCCCGCCGTGCATCCCTGTCCCAGTGAAGTTCCCGACGGGCGCGCCCTCCGCGCCAAGGCCAAGCACCACGATAAGCCCGCCGGCGAGATACTCGCCTAGAAAGCTGCCGACCTTGCCGCCTATCACGATTACCGGCTTCTTATCCTTATATTCCTTCATGTGGATGCCGGTTCTGTACCCCGCGTCGCCCTTCACGTATATGCGCCCGCCGCGCATGGCGTAGCCTAGCGCGTCTCCGGCATTGCCGTGTACGATTATCTTCCCGTCGTTCATCGTGTCGCCAACCGCGTCCTGCGCGTTGCCGTGCACCGTGATTACCGCGCCGTCAAGATACGCGCCAAGCGCGTTGCCGGGCGTCCCGTTTATGGTAATCGACTTGCCCTTAGCGCCGCTGCCGATGAACCTCTGCCCGAAACAAGCGTCTATGCAAACGTTATCGTTTGCAGACTTGACCTGCTCGTTTAGTACCCTAAAATCAATCGTTTGCGCCGTTATGTTCATTTCGCTTTGCCTCCAAGCTTAATTTGCCGATCCTCTTTCGTAAACGCCATAAGCCCCGGCCTCTCGCACACAAGGGCGAAATCAATCGAATCAAGCGGCGTCTGTTCCTTAATAAGGCTCGTGTAAATGCCGGCCTTTTCAACATTGCCTATCATTATATAGCCGTTTAATTTGTTGCCGCTGTAGAATAGGCGCTTGTAATTAGTATTCTCCGTTTCGGAATAAACATCCCCGGTGTAATTCCCAGCCGTGATAACGTGCAAACCGAAGAACCCTATCGCGTTCATGGGGATTGCTTTGTCGAACTCTTTTTCGCCGCCAGCCATGTTGATCCCCGCGCACTCGCCCTGCATGTAAGCGTTGGGCAGTAGCGCCATGATCCTATTTTGCCCGCTAGATATGTCGAGCGTTTGCGTGCAGTCGCCGGCTGCGTAAATATCGGCGGCGGTCGTCTTCGATTTCGCGTCGATGATTATCCCCTTGTCAATCTTAGCAATGTCCTTCAGAAGCGACGTATTCGGGCGGACGCCCACCGCGAGGACGAGGATGTCAAAACCTATTGTCTCCCCGCTATCGAGTATCGCCGTGTCCTTCTCAAACCGCTTGACGCTCGCGGCAAGCCTAAACTCCACGCCCCTGCTCTCGATGTGGTTCTGGACAATCTTCGCCCCGTCGTCATTCAGTATGCTCGACAGAATTCTCGGCGCAAGGTCTATTACCGTAATGTGCGACACACTGCCCGCGATGCCCTCGGCGCACTTAAGCCCGATAAGCCCCGCGCCGATTATCAGCACGCGCTTCTCCGCGCCGAGATACCCCTCAAGCTGGCGCGCATCGTCTAAGCTCATAAACGTGCACTTGTCTTTCACCGTGTCGAGCCCCTCAAACGGCGGGACAAACGCGGTGGAACCCGTCGCCACGAGCAGCTTATCGTAAGAGATGCTTTTGCCGTTGTCTAACGCCACGCTCTTCTTGCCGGAGTTGATTTCCTTTACCGAGACCCCCGCGAGCAAGTCGCAGCCATTCTCCTTATAAAAGCCGTCGCCGCGGTACTTCATCTTTTCTTCGGATGTCTTGCCGAGCAGGAGGTAGGAGATGAGCGGGCGGGAGTACGTGTGGTGAGGCTCGCTTGCGACAACGGTTACCTCGCCCTTTTTATCGGCCTGCCTAATGCCTTCCACCGCCCCTATGCCCGCGGCGGAGTTGCCTATTATTACGTATTTCATATGCTCACCCTCTCTCCTCAAAGACAATCGCGCCGTTGGGGCAGCCGCCGACGCACGCCGGCATCCCCGATGTCGTCTTCGCGCACAGCTCGCACTTCTGCACCGCGCCGTCGTCCGACGGGGAGACCGCGCCGTATGGGCAGCTCAAAATGCAAGTGTAGCAGCTGACGCACTTGTCTTTGTTAATGGTGATAACGCCGTCCGCAATTGTAAGCGCGCCGGTAATGCACCCCTTCACGCACAAAGGCTCGTTGCAGTGGCGGCAAGAGACGGCGAAGCTGACGCCGTCCTTTTCTTCGATATTTATCTTAGGGTTGATCTTGATATCCTTCAGCGCCCGAGCCATGTCCGTCTCGTTGGTCCCGGCAAAGGCGCAGTAGTATTCGCAAAGATGGCAACCCAGACACCACTTTTCATTCACATAAACACGTTTCATATTTTTATCCTCTATATTAGGATACAACGCGATATCTTGGTACTAACCCATCGTTTTTAATGCCCTTAGTCCTGAACGCAACGCACAGAGTACCCGTATTCCTTGTTGTTGGAATACTCGCGTATGCTGCCGTAGTCGTAGTCCATGCCCCGGTTGTACGCGTTGCCGCCGCCCTCCGTCGCGCTCCACCACTTGCCGTAGAGGCCGGCGTTGACGAAGACGCCGTCGAAGCTGCGGCGGATGCCGCCGGGCATTGCCGAAAACCCGAACTCGTCGGTACCGTTGCCCCTCTCGTCATCTTTCCAACCCGTTTTTGATTTAAGCTTCTTGCCCGCGCCATCAAAATTGACATTCCCTTCCTTATCGACCTTCCTTACCCCGCCGACAGCAATCGCAAGCCTATTCCACTCAGCCGTATCAGGCAAATGCCACCCGCTCGGGCAAGCTTTAACCGCCGTTCCCCAGTCATACAACCTGCCGTAGTTTTTACAGTTGGATTCATCATCTTCATAGCACCAAGAGTTCCCGGATTTGTAATTCAGATTCTCCGCCATCCACGCCTGTTTACCGATTTGCACCGTAATGTATTTCCGGCCGTCTCGGGAGTCGGTGAAGCTATTGGCTTTGCCGCTGCCGTCAGCCGCCATAGCCGCAAAGGCAAAGGCGGCCGCAACTAGGAATAACGCTTTTTTGATGTTCATAGTATCTTCCTTGCTAGCGATGGTTTAAAATTATAGCCATAATAACGTCAAAATCTTTTTAGTCCTGAACGCAACGCACAGACAAGCCGTGCCCGTCGTAACCGCGGGACGCCTCGTTCACTTCGTTTAAATCGGTGTTCATGTACCGGTTATACGGGGCGCCGTTTTTGTCTTTCGTCGCGCTCCACCAACTGCCGACGTTGCCGCCGTTGTCGACAAACGGGCTTTCGTCGGGGATGCCGAATTCAATGCGGAAGCCGCCGGGAAGAGCCGAAAACCCAAACTCGTCCGTGCCGCCCTTCCCGTTCCAAGCCGTTGCCGCTTTAAGCTTCTTGCCCGCGACCTTGCCCCCCGCCGCTTTAACCAGCGCGTCCCACTCGTCGCGGCTCGGCAAATGCCACAGATCCGGGCAAGCGCTCATCGCCGCTCCCCAGCTATATAGCCTGCCGTATTTTTCGCACTTAGATTCATCATTGTCAAAGCACCAAGAGCTATCGGTTTCAAAATTCAAATTCTCCGCCATCCAAACCTGCCCGCCGATTTTCACCGTGCGGTACGCCTGCTCATCCCTATAATCGACAAGGCGGCTACCGCCGCTGCTGCCGTCGATGACGGTAACTTTGCTGCCGCCGCAACTAGTTGATAGGGCGATGACGAAAACGGTGCTAACTAGAAGAAATGTTTTTTTGATATTGATGTTCATATAATCTTTCTTTACGTGTGGCGCAGAGCCGCCACACAAAGTCAAAGTCAACATCAAAATCATCTACACCGCCGCCTTTGACTTTGACTTTGACTTTGTGTGGCGGCTTTAGCCGCCACACGTTATGAAGCCGTAGGCTTCGTCTGAAAAAGATTTAAAAGAATTTGACTTTAAAGTCTTTAATCTCTAATCCCTTTCAACCTCTCCAATACCTCCCTATACCCCCCAAGCACATCCCCAAGATCCCTCCTAAATCTATCCTTATCCAACTTCTTATCCGTATCCATATCCCAAAGCCGGCAAGAATCGGGCGAAATCTCGTCGCACAAAATAATCTCCCCGCCGCACCTGCCGAACTCCAACTTAAAATCAACCAAACGTATCCGCGCTTTGGCAAAAATATCTATCAGCATCTCGTTAATCTTAAGCGCCTGCCGCGCCATCTCTTCCAGCTCTTCGCTCGTTGCAAGCCCTAACGCTGTGATGTGGCTTTCGGCCAGCATCGGGTCGCCCAATTCATCGCTTTTATAGCTGAACTCTACAACCACATTTTTCAGGCTCGCCCCCTCCGGCACCCCGTACTTCTTCGAAAAGCTACCGGCCGCGACGTTCCGCACTATCACTTCTACCATCACAATTTCGGCTTTCTTGACAATCGCAGAGGTATCGTCTATCACTTTTACTAAGTGCGTCTTTATCCCGCGCTTTTCGAGATGAGCGAAGAGAAAATTTGATATTTCCGCATTCAGCTTGCCCTTCCCCGACAGCTCCTCTTTCTTCCCGCCGTTGAAAGCGGTTGCGGTGTCCTTGTAGCGGATGAGGAGGGTATTGCCGTCAATCCCGCAGCAGACAATCTTTGACTTCCCCTCGTACAGGATATCGCTCATACCCGCTACCCCTGCTCCCCGGCGTGTTTTATGCCGAGAATGTCAAGCTCTTTTTCGTTTAGCCCTACGCCCCTAAGCATGAGCCTGTTCCCCTTTAGGCTCTCTATCGAGTTTATCCCCATCGCGCCCATCATCTCCTTTATTTCGTGCTGCCATGCGTTTAGCAGGTTGACAAGGCGCTTGTAGCCGATGTCGGGGTTTAGGCGCTTGACAAGCTCCGGCACCTGCGTGGCGATGCCCCAGTTGCACTTGCCGCCGTGGCAGCTTCTGCACAGGTGGCAGCCGAGCGCTAGGAGCGCGCCGGTCGCGATGTACACGCAGTCCGCGCCGAGCGCGACGGCTTTAACGATGTCCGCGCTTGAACGGATGCTCCCGCCGACGATAATCGAAACGTTGTCGCGGATGCCCTCGTCGCGCAGGCGCGTGTCCACGCTCGCGAGCGCGAGTTCTATGGGGATGCCCACGTGGTCGCGTATGCGCGTGGGCGCCGCGCCCGTGCCGCCGCGGAAACCGTCTATGGAGATGATGTCCGCGCCGCTCCTCGCTATGCCGCTCGCTATGGCGGAAACGTTGTGCACCGCCGCGATTTTTACGATAACCGGCTTCGTGTAGTTCGTCGCCTCTTTGAGCGAGTAGACGAGCTGCCGCAAGTCTTCTATGGAGTAGATGTCGTGGTGCGGGGCGGGGGAGATGGCGTCGCTCCCCTCGGGGCTCATCCTCGTCCGCGATATGTCGCCCACTATCTTCGCCCCGGGCAGGTGGCCGCCTATGCCGGGCTTCGCCCCTTGGCCCATCTTTATCTCGACCGCCGCGCCGCTGTTCAGGTAATCGGGGTGAACGCCGAAGCGCCCCGACGCCACCTGCACAATCGTGTTCTTCCCGTAGCGGTAAAAGTCTTCGTGCAAGCCCCCCTCGCCGGTGTTGTACAGGATGCCGAACTCCTCGGCGGCGCGCGCCAAACTCTCGTGCGCGTTGTAGCTTATCGACCCGTAGCTCATCGCCGAAAACATCACCGGCATGGAGAGCTTAAGCTGCGGGGAGAGGTTGTTTACGATGCGCCCCTTGCCGTCGCGCTCAACATCTCTAGGCTTCGTGCCTAAAAAAACCTTCGTCTCCATCGGCTCGCGGAGCGGGTCTATCGAGGGGTTTGTAACCTGCGAGGCGTTGAGCAAAATTTTGTCGAAGTACACCGGGTACGTCTCGGGGTTGCCCATGCTCGACAGCAGCACGCCGCCGGTGCCCGCCTGCCTGTAAAGTTCGTTGATCGTCTTGCCGGTCCAGTTGGCGTTCTCCTTGTAGGTGTTGCCGCTCTTTACGATCTTTAGCGCCCTCGTGGG
>JAIRUL010000255.1 GCA_031254445.1 Chitinispirillales bacterium | reverse complement strand
TCACAGGAACCCCCTCAATGGCAACAAGAAACTCTTAAGCCTGAAGCGCCGGCGGCGCAAGAACCGCAGAGCGCGGAAAAGACCGCCAAAGCAAGCGATGCATCGGTTAAAACCCGTCGGATGTTCGCCGTCAAACTGCTACCGGTTAACGCGCCGCCTCCGGTTGCCTCACCGGATACTCAAGAATCGCAGGAAATACCTGAGCAGGATTACACACCAATCGCGGAAAAGACGCTCTTTGTCGATGTCGCTCCTATCGTTGTAGGGCTTACCCCCGGCATTATAGGGAAAATTTTTGGTGGGGGAGAATTGGGCGGCTTAGGTTTCGGCATCGGCGTACAATATGAGCGCCGGCTGCTAGAAGAATTTAGTTTAATGGGTAGGTTCGATTATATAGGCGTCACCACGATGACATTGTTCAATGAAAAACAGATCTATCATATGTCTAATATCTCTTTTGAGATGCACGCCCGCATTTACCAGTCTGTGCATCATGGGAGTGCGTTTTTTTTCGGCGGGTATGTTGGGGCGGGCTTTGCTGAAATAGATAGTGATGTTGATGTTGAGTTCGATTATTATTCTAAGTCTAAGTACAAGGCCACAGCGTCAAGGCTCTATCTTAAACTAGGCCCATCGTTTGGATATCGGAATATGTTTGGAAAAAGTGGCAAATTTTCCTACGAAACATCTTTTGGATACCGCATAGCCTTCATGGGCGAGCCGCTCGCTAAACAAGTAACCGATGTCGCTGCTGATAACGACCTGTATTTTACTGAAAACCTATGGAGAAATGTGGAGAATTTCATAATCATTGGCGGTCCGCGCTTAGTAGTCGCTTTCGGCTATAGTTTCTGAGCCTTTGTTGTTTAAGCCAAAATTTTTAAATTCTTTACCAAAGCGGCAACATCTCCCTGCCCGCTTTTGATCTACCGTCGCGCCAACGCCGCAGCAAATTTTTTCGGCGGCGGCCATGCTTACCGCGTAAACCGCGATGCGGGAGTTGCAACGCGCCCCATTCCCCCATATAAGAATTGGGCTTTGGTTTTGGCTTTAAGGTTTTAAGGATTTTAGTTTTGAATTGGAAATTTTTGGCCGCCCCCCCGTCAGTTTGGCGATAGTTTTCGCGTCTATCCCTTCTGCGGCCATTGTCTTGGCTATGGCATCTGCCGTTGCTTTCGCCGTAGCCTTTCGTTCCTCCGCGAGGGCTTTCCTCATGCGTTTTTTCGCCGCCGCCCTTTCTTCGTCCAAGAGGTAGTCGAATTCCGCTTTCTTGTCCCTTGCGGCCTTGAGGCGGTTTTCGTAGATGGCTCTAGCTTCGGCGTTGGCGCTGGTGTTGGCTAGGGCGTTTAGAGCTTTCGCTAGGTGCTTGCATTCCTGCGTTAGTGTCATAAAATCCTCCTTTTGGGTCGCGTTTATGAACCTAAGCCAGTCCACAAGGCGGCTATTGCTGTTTTTAGGCAGCTTGGATAGCTCTAGGATATGGATCGCCCTCAGCCCGTGCAACTCAAAATGCTTGCTCTTTTCTATCGTCCCAAACTCGCTGTGGTACTCCTTTGTCTCCCGTAGCACGGTGCGTTTGGAGACGAGGATCATCACGGTCGGGGTAAGTTTGGTATAGTCGTCGCTCTCCTGCATTTGGTCGGCTATACTCTTACTAATATAATATTCTAACCGCCCGCGTATGCCTTTTTTATTTTCTACCTGCATTTCTACATTAATAAGCTTTTTGTTGCGTAGGCGCAGCCTGACGTCTAACACCCCGAGTTTGTCTTTGGGGTAGTTGCGCTTTAGGTGCGGGTCTAGAAGGGTTATGTCGCGAGTGAGGACTCTAAACCCTAGGACTGCGGTTAGGAATGCGGCAAGAATGCCCTTGTGCCGCTCGTCGCCGAATAGCAGCTTGAAGACGACGTCGACAGACGGGGGGAGGAGTTCGGGGGTGCGACAGGGATTTGGCTTTTTGGTTTTTCGTACGTACATAATAATGGATATCTCCCATCTCTCCGCGTTGCTTGCGGAAATAGGTTTTGTGAAAATTAGATAATTGCAGAGCCGGATCAATGTGTCCGCCCTTTTTTCATTGATACAGATGGAACGACGAGAGGGCGCCGGTTAATAATAGTTGGCGTGTATTGATACGGCATTGACACCGCATGAGTACAGCCGGAACGACGAGATTTCACCTAAAAGCGGTGGGGTACCAATATCGCTGTGGCATCAATACCGTAGAGACATAGTCAAAATAATATTATGCAGATCGGGTGTCAAGGGCGGCGTCAAAAAAATATTAGAAAATTCAGGCGTTTGTGGACGCATCCCGCCGCCCCACATATTATCTTTAGGTTGATGGGTTTCGAGGCCATCCCCGCCGGGACGGGCTGGCGTGTGGAGGGAGGGTTGACTTTGTGTGGCGGCTCTGCGCCACACGTTATAGGGGAGATGCGCGATGAGCGAGCGGACTATAATATCTTTCGATTACGCGATAAAGTACGTATTGCGCGACAAGGCGAACTTCGGCATCCTTAGCGGGTTCCTAAGCGAGCTTATGGAGCGCAAAGTCACCGTGTTCGACCTTTTGGAGAGCGAGAGCAACAAAGACGACGACGAGGCCAAGGTCAACCGCGTAGACCTCAAAGCCAAAATAGACGACGGCGAAATAGCGATTTTCGAGATCCAGTGCTACCGGCAGGCCGACTTCTTCGGCAAGGTGCTCTACGGCGTGAGCCGCGCCGTAACCGAGCAAATATCGGGCGGCGGCGAGTACAACATCAAAAAGGTCTACTCGATAAGCATCGCCTACTACGATTTGGGCGCGAAAAGCGACTATATCGTTTTGGCAAAGATGGCCGGTTTTAAGGGCCTCCACACCGAGGAGCTAATCCAGTTCGCGCAGCCGGCCAAGCCTGCGGGCGCAGCCGCCGACATCCACCCCGAGTACTACCTTATTTTGCCTAAGATGTTCGACGAAAACATCCAAAACAAGTTCGACGAGTGGATTTACACCCTCAAGACATCGAAGGTAAAGAGCGAGTTCACCGCAAGCGGCATCCAGGAGGCCGGCGTTAAGCTGGACATGCTGAAAATGGAGCCTGCCGAGCGCAAGGCCTACGAGAGGTTTCGGGAAGTTAAGGCCAACGAAGAGAGCATCCTGAATACCTACAAAAGGGATGGCATAGCGGAGGGCGAACATAAAAGAGCGCTGATAATGGCGAAAACAATGAAAAAAAATAATGTACCGATAGAAGAAATCATAGATTCGTCAGGCCTTACTGCGGCAGAGATTCGGGAGCTGTAAAAATGGAAAGCAGCGTAATGGACGAACGGAATAAGGGCTTTGAGGAGAAGATAGCGTTCAATAGGGGGTTTACGAAATGCACTTTTCCGAAAGATTGGGAATCGGATCAGAAAAAGGGGTTGGCTAAACCGCCTATGGGCAAAGGGGCGGCGGGCGACATTATTAGGCTCGAAGGCGGCTTTGACGATTTGCTAGCTATTGAAAATTACCGCGACATACTCGACGCGCGCAAGAGCGAGCGGCGTTACGATAAAGATAGGGGGCTTGCAGCGCGCCAGCTTGCCTTTATGCTGTGGAGCGCCCAGGGCGTTAAAAGCACGCGCGGCGGGCATACGAGCATGCGCCCCGTGCCGTCGGGCGGGGCGAGGCATCCGTTTGAGCTTTACTTTAGCGTGGGGGGGGGGGGGGTTGAGGGGGTTGGCGTGGGTGTGTACCACTATTTGCCGTTTGAAAATATAGGTACGAAAGATGTCGCCATAGAATTTATCTCGCCGGTAGAAAACTACGAAGAAAGCGTAAGCGGTATGCTTTCGGGGCAGAATTGGGCTGTAAAGGCCCCCGTTGCGTTTTTCATATCGTGCGTGGCATATAGGGCGGAATGGCGGTATTCTATACTGGCGCACCGCGTCCTTTTAATCGACCTGGGGCATATCGGGCAAAACATAATGCTTTCCGCCGCCGCGTTAGGGTTGGGAAGCTGCTGTTTGGCGGCGATTGACGCGGGGAAATGCGATTCCATGCTGAAGCTTGACGGCGTTGAAGAATATGCGGTTTACGCGGCAACTGTTGGGTATGCGCAGCAATCCTTGGCGGGTGCATATGGCGCTATGCTAACGCCAATACAAACTCTTTCGGCACCGGAGCCGTAATTGTCACCTGCTTTCTCGTCTTAGGGTGCGGGAACGACAGCTTGTGGGCGTGGAGGTAGAGGCGGCGGGGCAGGGGGGAGGCGGCGAAGAATGCCTTGTCCGCGTTAGCGTCCCCGTAGCGCTCGTCGCCTAGAACAGGCGACTTTAGGTGCGCCATATGGACGCGGATTTGGTGCGTCTTTCCGGTGTGCAGGAGGATTTCTAGGCGCGACATATTGTTTTGGTACTCTAGTATCTTGTAGGACGTGCTCGACTCCGCCCCGCCCCCGTCCCGCGCGACGCCCATCTTCATCCCCGCGCGGCCGCCGCCTCCGCGTTTCATGCCGAGGGTGACCGTGCCCTCGAACTCGGGGGGGCGGTTGTGGCAGACGGCTACGTACCGCTTCGCAAATTTTCCGGCGCGCATGTCGTCGTGGAGGAGGCGCACGACGCCGGTATTCTTGGCTATGAGGATGACGCCGGATGTGTCGCGGTCTAAGCGGTGCATCAATACCGGCGGTTCAGGCTCGCCAGAGCCGGCATGATTTTTATTCGTTGATAATATGTACGCTGTCGCTAGGTCGACCAAGTTGTCGTTGCGTTGATGGCCGCTGCCGGAGTGGACTACTAGGCCGGCAGGCTTGTTGCATACGAGTATGTGTTGATCTTCGTGCAGGACGACGAAGTTGCGTTTGAAGAAGTCAGTTTTTGTTAGCCTTGCAAGCGCGGCATTCGGGCGGGACTGATCCTCGAACTCCGACTCGTCAACATCGACGTATAAGGTCTCGCCCTCTTGAAGGCGGTGGTCTTGCTTGATCTTTTTCCCATCAACGCGAACGGAACCTTTACGGATTAACCCGTAGATGCTTGACAATCCTAATAGCGGCAGGCGCTTCCGCAATAGCCTGTCAAGGCGAGAGCCGTCTTCGGAGGGGCCGATTGGTAATTTTATCATTGGGTAATATTGTCCGTATCAACGTCAATAATATTCAGACGAAGCCTATAAAGTCAAATTCTTTTAAATCTTTTTCAGACGAAGCCTACGGCTTCATAACGTGTGGCGGCTAAAGCCGCCACACAAAATCAACATCAACATCAACGTCAAAATCAATACCCCTCGTAAAGCCCGCTAATCGATGTCCCCATATTGGTATACATGATCGCTTTCGCAAACAGCTCTGCCACCGATATCACCGTTAGCCTGTCGAACTTCTTTTCGTCGGGGATGAAGACGGTGTCCGTCACCACTAATTTATTTAGCGACGACGCGTTGAGCCTTTCCGACGCCTTGCCTGAGAGCACGGCGTGGACGCTGCATGCGGATATCTCCGTCACCCCTAAGAAATCCAGCGCCTTGACTACTTCTAGTATCGACCCGCCGGACGCTATTTCGTCGTCGAATATGAGCGCGCGCTTGCCTTTTACGTCGCCTATCACGTTGTGGATGGCGGGGGTTTCGGTGTCGTCGCAGCGGCGCTTGTCTAAGATGGCGAGCGGCAGGCCGAGCCTCACGGCGTATGCGCCCGCGCGTTTGGCGCTGCCGGCGTCGGGGGCTACCACCACGCAGTTTTCGGTGCCGTGCTCTTTAAAGTGCTCGCACAAAAGCCTTCCGGCTAGGAGGTGGTCTACGGGGATCCTGAAGAAGCCCTGTATTTGCGGCGAGTGGAGGTTCATCGTCATCACCCTGTCCGCGCCGGCGGTTTGCAGCAGGTCGGCGACTAGGCGCGCGGTTATGGAGATGCGCGGCTCGTCTTTCTTGTCGGAGCGCACGTAGGGGAAGTACGGCACGACGGCGGTGATGCGCCCCGCGCTCGCGTGCTTCGCGGCGTCGATCATTATGAGAAGCTCCATGAGCCCCGCGTTCACGGGGACGCACGACGGCTGGACGATGAAGACGTCCTGCCCGCGGACGCTGTCGCAGATCTTCACCTTGATATTTTCGTTGCTGAACTTGACGATTTCGCACTCGCCGAGCTTAACCCCGGCGTGGTCGCAGATCGCCTTGGCAAGCGGGATGTTGGCGTTGCCTGAGAGAATCTTTAGGGTGTTGGTCATTTTTTATTGGTCCTTTTCTTTCAGCGCACAGCGTACAGCGCACAGCGCGCTGTGCGCTGTACGCTGTATTTTATTGCCCGCCCTTCCTCGCGTCCCACTCAAACGCTATGTCCATCATTGAGTCGGTTATGAGCTTCGGTTGGGTTATTTTTTTGTGTTCGAAGTAGAAGTCGCCCTCTTCTAAGGCGAGCATTTGGAATATCGCCTCGCGGCCGATTTCGTTTCTGTAGAAGCCGTCTACCACCTGTCCCTTGCAGAAAGTGAGGTAGCCCTTGCGCCTGCCGGAGTAGATGTGCAGCACGCCCTCGCGCTGGCCGATCTCTAAGAACTGGATGGCGTCGAGGAGGGAGGTGTGCTTCAGGTTGCCGGAGAAGGCGAAGCTGGTGTTTGCGCCGGCGGAGTCGGCGGCTGCGCCGCGCTTCCTCTCGCGCAGGAGTATGATCAGGCACGCGGCGACCACGCCGCCCATAAAGCCGCTTACGAGTACCCAAATCGGGATTGCGATTGACATAATAGGCGCCTCCATATTAAAATCTTTGACTTTGTGTGGCGGCTTTAGCCGCCACACGTTATGAAGCCGTAGGCTTCGTCTGAAAAAGATTTTAAAAAGACTTTGACTTTAAAAGATTTAACAGATTTTGACTATTATTCTTGCTGTTGCGCTTCCCCCGCCCCCGGCACCCCCGAATAACTAATATAATCTTTTACGCGCGCAACTTTATCAATTCCTTTAATTTTTTGCAGTTGCCGGAAAATTTGCTTCAGCTGGTTCAGGTTGCGGATTTCTATTTGGAACGATAGGTCGGCCTTGCCGCTTGCGGCTTTTATCGACCCGCTGCTCACGTTCGCGCCGAATTCTACGAAGGTTTGGCTTATGTCGTAGAGCATTCCGGCGCGGTCGGCGCCGGTTATGTTCATGGTGACGTAGTATTTTTTGTGCTCGCCGCCGTCCCAGTTGACCTCGACTGTGCGCTCCGCGTCGCCCTCGAAGAGCTTCGCGTGGGGGCAGTCGGCGCGGTGGACGGAGATTCCGCGGCCTTTGGTCAGGAAGCCCACTATGTAGTCGCCGGGGATGGGGTTGCAGCACTCGGCGAAGCGCACCATCAGGTTGTTTTGGCCGCCTATGAGGATGCCTTGCGAGCGCTGGCCGGTTATGCTCCTGACGAACTCGGACATTGAGCGGCGCTTTATCTTGCGGGTTTGGAAGTACTTCATCACGCGGCTCTCGGTGAGTTCGCCCTTCCCTACGAGCTCGTAGAGGCGCTCTACGCTGTTTATGCCGAGATGCTGGAGCAGCTCCGGCGCGTGGTCGCCGAAGGGGGCGCTGGCGTTGAGCTTGTCGTAGGCGCGCTGGATCATTTTTTTGCCGAGGTCTACGCTCTCCTGGCGCTCGGCGTTCCTCAGCCAGTGGTGTATCGCGCTCCGCGCCTTGGGCGTCTTCGCGTGGCGGAGCATGTCTACAGAGGGGTTTTTGGTGTTCAGGTGGAGCACCTCGACGGTCTGCCCGCTCGTAAGCTCCATGCCGACGGGCTCGACCTGCCCGTCTATCTTCGCGCCGATGCAGTGCGTCCCGAGGTCGGTGTGCACGGCGTAGGCGAAGTCTAAGACCGTGGCCCCCTTGGGCAGGGAGATGAGGGTGCCTTTGGGCGTAAAGACGAAGACCTCCGCGTCGAAGAGGTCCACCTTGAAGAACTCGTAGAACTCGGCGGAGTCGGTCAGGTTCTCCTGCCACTCTATGAAGTTCCTGAGCCACGCCAGCGCCTTGTCGTCTTTGCTTATCTCTCCCGCGTACTCGCCGTTTTTGTAGAGCCAGTGCGCCGCGACGCCCTCCTCGGCGGTCTTGTTCATCTCCCACGTGCGTATCTGCATCTCGACCGCGCTGCCCTGCTTCCCCACGACCGTGGTGTGCAGCGAGCGGTAGCCGTTCGGCTTCGGCGCGCTGATGTAGTCTTTGAAGCGCTCCTGCACGGGCATCCACAGCGAGTGGACGATGCCGAGGGCGCAGTAGCAATCTTTTACGGAGTCTACTATTACCCTAATAGCCAAAACGTCGTATATCTCCTCGAATGGCTTTTCGCGCTTCCGCATCTTGTTGTAGATGCTGTAGAAGTGCTTGGTGCGCCCGGCGATTGTGGCGTTTATCCCCTCCCGCTGCAAATTCGCCCGCAGCGGCTCCGCGAACGCCTCCATGACGGCCTCGCGGTCCATCCGGCTCGCCACCACCTTGGAGACGACGCTGGCGTACTCTTCGGGGTACAGGTGCTTGAAAGCGAGGTCGTCCAGCTCGCACTTTATCTTGCCCATGCCGAGGCGCAGCGCGAGCGGGGAGTAGATGTCGAGCGTCTCGGTCGCTATGGCCGTTATCTTCTCCGGCGGGAGGAACTTGAGCGTGCGCAGGTTGTGGACGCGGTCGGCGAATTTGATGATTATGACCCGCAAGTCCTTGGCCATGGAGAGGAGCATCTTCCGGTAGGTCTCCGCCTGCCGCTCGTGGCGCGTGTTCATCTGCAGGGCGCGGATTTTCGTCACCCCGTCCACAAGGAGCGCGACGTCGTCGCCGAAGAGGGAGGCGAGCTCCTCCTTTGTGGCGGGCGTGTCCTCTAAGACGTCGTGCAGAAGCCCCGCTGCGATGGTGACCTGGTCCAGCTTCTGCTCGGCGAGGATGTAGGCCACGGTGACGGGGTGCACGAGGTACGGCTCGCCCGACTTGCGGCTCTGGCCGCTGTGGGCCTGCCACGAGTAGAGGAATGCCTTGTGTATGAGCTCTGTCGAGACGCCCGGGTTGACCTCCAATATCTTGCCGATAAACTGCTCGGCGGAGGCGTCGGGGGTCGACGCGGGCAGGGATTTTAGCATATTTTCCATATGTTGCCGTAGAACCCCCCGCCTAAGACAGCTGCTCCTTCTGCTGCTTGAAGAGGTTGAGCTTGTACTCCACCTCCCCGAGAAGGAAGCGCAGCTCCGAGGCCTTCTCAACCGCCTCCTGAATGCGCTGCTGCTCCGCCGACAGGTTCGCCATCGCCGCCTTTACGTCCTCTACGAGTATCGTGAGGCTCGATATGCGGTTCTCGGCCTCCTTGATGAGCTGCTTCTCTCGCGCGAGCTCC
This sequence comes from Chitinispirillales bacterium, assembly GCA_031254445.1. Taxonomy (GTDB): domain Bacteria; phylum Fibrobacterota; class Chitinivibrionia; order Chitinivibrionales; family Chitinispirillaceae; genus GUT77. Next base: position 5,658 of record JAIRUL010000255.1, on the reverse strand, counting down.
CTTATGCGCCGCTCCACCGACTCCATCATGCCGGACATCTCGCCGACCTTGCGCCCGACTTCGTCTATGCCCTTCGACTTGTCGTTTATCTCGTCTATCCGCGCGGCGGCAAGGCCGAGCATGTCGTTTAGCCCGTCTATCTTCTTCTGCGTGGAGTTGACAAGCTCCCTGCCCTTGTCTATGGACTCTATGCGGATCTCCATGTCGGAGACGACGGTGTCTACGCTGCTTATGCGCGTGTCTATGGCCTCTATCTTGCTCGTGCGGCGGTTGAGCTGGTCTATTTCGCCTTTCAGGGCGTCTAGGAGCTTCTCGACGCGGGTAAGCTCCGTGGCCGACGCGTTGACGGAGGCTTGGTGCTGCTTGACCGCCTCTATCTGGCCCTTGTTGCCCTCCACGATGCCGTTGAACTTCTCTTGGTTTTTCTTCATAGACTCGTCCACCTCGCCGATGTAGGCCTTGAACCTCTCCACGTCTTTTTCGGCGTCGGAGACGAGGCTCTGCAACTTTACGCGGATGTCGCGGATGTGGTTCTCCTCCTCCGCTATCGCCTGCTTCTCTTCCGTCAATCTGTCGACCATGTTCTTCGCTTCGAGCGACTGGACGGATATGGTCGAGAGCTGGGCGATGACCCCGTCCACCTTCGACTGCTCCTTTGTGAGGCTCTGTATCTTCATGTTGATGTCGCCTAAGAGGTAGTTGAGCTGGTCTAAGCGCTTTTCCGTCTTCTCGACCATCGCCTTGCGCTGCAACTGCGCGTTTATCCTCTCGTCAACCTCGTTTACCATAGACCCGAGGCCGTCTATCTTCCGCTGCACCTCGTCTATGATGTTCGCTTTGTCTTCCGTGGCCTTGATGCGCCCCTCTATCTTGCCGGAGAACGCCTCGAGCCCGTCGATCTTTTTGCCTACCCCCTCGATCATCGCCTCGTACTTGCCGAACTCCTGCACCCTCTTCTCGAGCTGCTCTAAGCTAACGAAGAACTCCCGTATCTTGTGGTTGGTGCTCTCTATCTCCACGCGGTGCTTCTGCATGGCCTCTTCGCCGGCGCTTATGTTGCCGATGAGCGCCCTGATTTCGCTAAGTTTCGCCTCGAAGCCCGCGATCTCCTTCCCCTGCTGGGAGAGCGCGCCGATTTTGGAGTCGAAGCCGCTAAGCGTAGACTCTATCCCCGATATGTGCGCCGTTATCGCGTCTATCGCCTGCCACTCCTTGCTCACCTCGTCGATCTTCACTTTCACCTTGTCAAGCGACTTCTCGTACTCCATCACCTGCGCCCTGCTCCCCTCGGCGATAGCCATGTGTTTCTTTAGGGTGTTGAGCGTCGTCTCGGTGTTTTTGGCGACGGTGTGCACCTCGCGCACCTTTTCGTTTATCGCGTCGATGTTCTTTGTGTGCTGCTGCACCTCGCCCAAGCGGTTCTCGAAGTGGCTGTCTAGGCGGCGCGTCTCATCCACCATGCGCGTCATCTCTTTCATCAGCTCCTTGAAGTTGCGTATCTCGTTTATCGACTCCTGCGACTTTTCGAGCATCTCGTCTATCTGGTTGATGTTCTTCTCCGTCTTTTCGAGCGACGCGAGCTTCGTTTGCAGCTGCTTGATGTCGATGTCGATGCGCCAGATCATTTTATTCAATAATAGCGACTCTTCGTTGGCTTTGTCGACCACCATGCGCTGCTTTTCGAGCGAGGTTATTTTGCTCTTCACGTACTCGGAGAGGCTGTTTAGGTTTTCGAGCTTCTCGCGCATCACGCGGTAGTGGCTTATCTCCTGCTCCATGTCGCTCACCTTGCCCCTGACGATGTCCGCTCCGGCGTCGGCCTCTATCCACTTCGTCTGGGCGGAGTCGAACTGCCCCATCCAGCCCTTTAGCTGTTCTTCGAGTTTGCGCAGCTTGTCGTCGGAGATCTTCTGCCGGTCTTCGAGGTCGACCGCGCGCCTGAGCGTGTCTAACACCTTGTCGCCGCCCGGGGCGCTCAGCTTCTGGATGATCGCGTCCACCTTGGCGTTTAGGCCGTTCACGAAGCTCTCCTGCGCGTTTAGGCGCGACATCGTCCGCTCCATATAGGCCACCCGCTCCGCCAGCCCGTCCGAGGCGGTGATTACCCCCTGAATCTCCGACAGCTGCGATTCAAGGAACTCTGCGAGTTCCTGCGGGTCCTTTATCTCTCTCTTTTTAGACGAGAACATCATAAGAGAAGCTCCTCTTTTGGGAATGGTATCTCGCGGTATATTTTCCATTGGCCCTGGTCTTTCCTAAAAATGAGCCGCTTGGCGTTTTCCATCCTATTGTTCCTGTTTGTGTTGTAAACCTGATTAAACTTCACGGTCGCGCTGCTGTTTGTGTACTCGGTCAGCACAATGTTGCTGAGGTCGACGTGTATCGCCGAGTACGCGTCGAAGAGCCCTTTCTTGCGGTCGCGGAACGCCTCCCACCTCATCGGCCCGTCCATAAACATCGACGCGAGGTAGAAGTCGGAGTACTCGCTTATGTCCCTCGCCTCCCACGCCGATTTCCACCCTAATACAAGCGCCTCGAACTCCGCCTGTTTCTCGTTGTGCAAAGCGACGACTTCCTCCCGCCGCGACTTCAGCTTGCCGAAGTCGACGGAGGCAAGGTGCTTCTTGCCGCTCTCCTCGCCGCTGAGTATGATGACCGGAATCCCAGGCCAATCGCTTTTGACGGTTCCCGCTACGTCAAGGATGTCGGGGTTCGGCAGCGCGACGCAGCCCTGCGTGAAGAGGGGCGGGATGCCGCCGCGCTCGGAGCCGTGCACCCATATCCCGTGGCCGGTGCGCCTCTCGCGCCGGTCGTCTTCGTTGGGGTAGTCGAGTATGAACGCCGCCGGGCCGTATATGTTTGTGAGTTCGCTCCTATGCTTGCGCCCCACTATAAAGTACACCCCCTCCGGCGTCTTTTTGTCGCCCTCGATCATCTTGCGCCCGTCGTTCTCGCCCGTTGCGATGGGGTAGGCCTTAGCCACCTCCCAGCCGCTTTGCCCGCCCTTCATAAGGTAGATTACCTTTGCCGCCTTGTCAACGAGCATCAGCCAATCGGAGACCCCCGCAGGGATGCCGGCCCTAAAAGCCTCCACAATGCGCCTATCCGTCGCCGGCGCGGGCGGCGGGGCTGCCGGCGCTGCGGCGGCAGGCTCTAGCGGCACGCTTGTGTCCGCGGGCAGCGCCGCCGCGGCGTTTTCGGCGAAGCCCTCGGGCAGCACCGCCGCCTCGGGCAGCACCGCGTCCTCCGGTATATTCTGCAGCGCGGCGCTTTCCCCCTCGTCGTCGAGCATTTTCTCCGCGTCGGCGCTCTTCGCCACCGCCATAGACACAGATATGCGCTGAAACGCGAAGACCGCCCCGCATACCAGCAAAAAGGCCGCGACCGCGATCCCCAAGACCTTAGCCCCTTTCGCGGCGTAAGGCGCGAGCTTTCCAAAGCCAATCGGCGCGCGCGCGGGCCGGGGCGGGCGCGGGGGCCGGGGCGGGCGCGGGGGCCGCTCAGGCCGCAGGGGCTTAACCGCCCGTTCCGGCTTGGGGGGCTTGATAGGCCGCTCAGGCCGCGGCGGCTTGACGGCGCGTTCTAGGCGGGGGCGGGGCGGTTTAACGGCCCGTTCGGGCTTGGGGGGCTTGGTAGGCCGTTCAGGCCGCGTATGCTGGGTATCGTAGGCGCGCGAAATCTCGCGGGACCGCCTCCACGTGTGAACGCGGAACTCGGCCTCCTTGACCTTGAACGCCACATACCTGTTGATGCTCTCCCAGAGCCGCATAAACCCCGTCTTTCCACAAAAAAGACAACACGCCCAACGCCGCGCAGGCATCGGCAAAACCGCGAAATTCGCTAATTTCGGGCATTTCCGGCGCCGGCGAGGGGGTACAAAGAACACACTATCATTATAAATTATATCATTGCGGGGGTAATAATGCAAATTTGAGCGTAAAATTATTGCCGTTGCCGTTAAAGTTAAAAGATTAAAATTCTTTTGGGGGCGGGGCGGAGCCCCGCCCCGCCCGTCAGGCGCGCCCTTTCTGCAAATCGTACAGCAAAAACCGCATCGCTTTAGCCTCGCGGCTTGCCTTGGCGCCCGCCTCGCCGCACGCTTTCGCGTACTCCTCTATGACGCGGCAGGCCTCTTGCGCCCGCTTGAAGTTCGCGCGGAGCACGTCCCCCGCGCCGCCCCTCTCCATCTCCTCCGGCCTAGACGCCGACGCGAAGCAGTCCGCCCCGGTGTCGCGCCCCTTTAGCAGGGGCTCGGCCCCAAAGGCGTTTTCCATCCCTGCAACCTCGTGCCGCATTCGCTTAATGTCAACGCAAGCTTTCTCGTCCGAAGCGATAAACCGAAAGTGCTCCTCTATGACCCGCAGCCCCTCGCGGAGGCGGTTGAAGTTGGCGTCTAAGATTCGGTATATTTGATTTTGATCTCTCATAGCGTCGCCTAATGGGTTAGTTGTCAATTCTCAATGGCCAATAAAAGCCAAAAGATTAAAGTCAAAACCGTAGAGCATTTGCTTTTGACGTTTATCGGCCATTGAGAATTGATCATTGGCCATTTTCTTTTATGTTTTTCTCCGCCTTGGCAAGCGACTCCCCGGCGCTGCGCGTCTTTTGCTTCATCAGGCGCTCGGTGGAGGCTTCGCCGTCGGAATTTTCGGCGTAGTAGTAGGATTTATAGAAGTGGCAAGCGCCCTTGAGGTCGTCTAGCGCGCTGTTTAGCAGCCGGGCGGCTTCGGGGAGCTGATCTAATATTTGCGATAGGCCGTTGACCTTGTCCTGCAGCGCTTCGAAGCGCGCCTCGGCGCTGTTTGCGCGGGATAGCTGCTGCTCGCGGCTTACGCTTGGGTCGTAGAGCTTTGCGCGCGCGAGTTCCGAGGCGAGGCTGCTTGCCTCCGCCGCGACGGCGGAGACCAGTTGCGCGTTTATTTGCCGCTCGGCCGGCGCGGGCCCAAGCGTCGCCTGCCCCTCGCCCCGCACGAGTTCCCGCAGCTCCACGCGCTTGCGCTCGCCCGTCGATTCGTCCTTGGCGATGGCGGAGCATTGCAGCGTGAAGACCCACACCGTCCCCGCCATGAGGCAAGCGGAGAGCATGGCCGAGAGCATGGCCCGCCACTTGCCGCGCGTGTTGAGCGTGATCATTAGGGCTACTACGGTCATTGACGCTAAGAGAGCTAAAAGGAGGACTTCGATGCTCATAAAAATAAAAGCCTTTCTTAAAATTTAAATCTTTTAATCTTTTAGTCTTTTAAATCTTTTAAATCTTTTAAATCTTTTAAATCTTTTAAATCTTTTAAAATCAAAGTCAAATTCTTTAAATCTTTTTCAGACGAAGCCTATAAAAGTCAAATTCTTTAAATCTTTTTCAGACGAAGCCTACGGCTTCATATGGTGTGGCGCAGAGCCGCCACACAAAGTCAAAATCAACATCAACATCAAACCACCGCACCCCGCCCGATAGACACGGGCGTTGCACGCAACGCCCCTACAAAGTCAACATCAAAATCAAAACCATCCACACCGCCGCCTTTGACTTTGACGTTGACTGTGTGTGGCGGCTTTAGCCGCCACACGTTATGAAGCCGTAGGCTTCGTCTGAAAAAGATTTTAAAGGCTTAAAGACTTTGACTTTGTTTAGCCGCCACACGTTATGAAGCCGTAGGCTTC
>JAIRUL010000112.1 GCA_031254445.1 Chitinispirillales bacterium | reverse complement strand
TCTGCCGCAAATATATTGACGGTGTCGCCTTCATAGTAATAGGTCGGTGAACTCCAAGGGGGCGTAAACTCATCTTCAAAGAAGTAGCCTCCGATAATTGTGGCCGTATAAGCCTCCGGCTCTATCGGATCCACCGGATCCGTCTCGCAAGCCAACCCAAACATCCCCACGGCCGCAACCATCAGCCCCATCAAAAAAAAGTTTTTGAACTTCAACATACAGTAGCTCCTTTAAATTTAGGTTTGTACTACAATTTAGTTTGTTATCGCGTTTGCAACCACATTCACGTATTCCGCATTAATAATTAATGCTTTTTTACAACGCCAAAAGGCGTGGCGGCCAAAAATCTATTTGCCGCCGTCGCCTGCCGTTTAAAACGTTCCCGCGCCAATCGGCGGACGTAGCCTCGCGGCTATCGGTTAGACCTCTTGCCGATTCTCCTCTGCGTGAGCTCCTTGACTATCTGGTTCGAGACGGCGGTGACTTCGGCGTCGTTCCTAACCAGCGCGGTGCTCTCGCCCGTGGCGATGATCTGGCATGTTTCGAGGTCGAGGATGCGGGCCCAGATGCTGTTGCCGCGGCCGGCCTTCTCGATGTCGATGATGCAGAGGTACTCGACGCCGTAGTCGGAGCCGATTTTGCAGAAGTCCCTATCTTCTAGGAGCCTGCCGTGCTTCTTCCTCTGCTCTTGGTCGGCTTTCCTGTAGACCTCGCGCGCGCCGCGTTTCGCTGCCGAGTACTTCCTGTCGGCGGCTAGGCCTTCCACGATGCTGTTTGAGAGGTCTTCCCCGAGTTTCGCGTTCTCCATGCCGTAGACATACGCGGCTATCTGGTTGCCGCGGGGCGGGGGCGGGGGAGGCGGAGGGGGAGGGGGCGGGGGCGGAGGCAGGGGGGCCGCGCCGCCGAGATGAATCGATCTCTTGCCTATGCGCCTATGCGTGAGCTCACTGACTATCTCGTTCGAAACGGCCTTGACCTCGGCGTCGTTCCTGATGAGCGCCTGGCTCTCGCCGGTGGCTATGATCTGGCATGTTTCGAGGTCGAGGATGCGGGCCCAGACGCTGTTGCCGCGGCCGGCCTTCTCGATGTCGATGATGCACAGGTATTCGACGCCGTAGTCGCTGCCGATTTTGCAGAAGTCGCGGTCTTCTAGGAGCCTGCCGCGCTTCTTCATCTGCTCGATGTCGGCTTTCTTGTAGAACTCGCGCGCGCCGCGCTTCGCTGCCGAGTACTTCCTGTCGGCGGCGAGGCCGTTCACGATGCTCTCGGAGAGGTCTTCCCCGAGTTTCGCGTTATCCATGCCGTAGACATACGCGGCAATCTGGTTGCCGCGGGCGCTGCTCGCGCTTGCGCTTGCCACCGCCGCGCCCTTGCTTGGGCCGCCCGCCGCCGGTCCGCCTACTTGTGCCACCGCCGCGACGCACAGCGCCGACGCAAGCACAACCGCTTTTGCAATGATAAACCTCTTCATCGCACTGCCTCCTTACTTAGGTGTTAAATTGAATGTTTATAAAGTGTGACTTGATTTCTCGCTGCCTTCTAAAAACCGCGCCCCCGAAAACCGGCGAAAACGCCGCTCTCCGCAAACGCGCCTACCCGCGCCAGCCGCCCCAAGCAGGGGAAACCGGCGCGCGCAAAATATCTGCCGCAGCGCAGTAATTCACAAAATTAGTATAGTATACATCATGGCTATGCCTCCGCACAAGAAAAAATTTTTATTTTTTGGCCTCAGTGCACTTTACCATTAGAGCGCCACACTATGGGGATTGTTACAAAGATTATCGCCGATATGGCGAGCGGGACGGCCCAGTAGGCGCCGTAGTCCACGGTTCCCGCCGAATCCGTGAAGAGGTCGGCTATCCGCCCCGCCGCGTAGCTCCCCAAAAAGCCGCCGAGGCCGCCGGTGGCGACGTTGAAAAGCTGGTGCACGCCGGAGCGGTCGCGCTCGCAGCAGAAGCCGTCTAAGCAGATTACCGCCGTAACCATGGTAAACGTGTAGGCTAACCCGTGCACGCTCAGGCCGGCGTAGACTAGGAGGGCGCTGGAACCGGCGGCGCTCGCGCCGAAGCGGAATATCTCCATCGCCATCCCCGCCATAAGCACCCGCTTCGCCCCCCACCGCTTGAGCATGTACCCGAGCGCCCCCATGGCCGCGATCTCCGGTATCTGCCCGAGGCTCATGGCGGGCATTATGGCTTTTTCGCTCAGGCCGAACTGGCGCAAGAACGGGGCGGTGCCGACGGTGTAGAACTTGTCGACGAAGGTGATGGCCGCGGTCACAATGGAGAGGGCGAGGGCTTGGGGGCGCATCATGACCTTAAAGGCGCCGGCTGGAAATAGGCGGGGCGGCTCGCTGCCCCCGTCGGCGGGGATGCCCGCCGGGGCGCGTTTGGGTATCGTCAGGCAGTACGCCGCCATGATGAACGAGGCCGCCGCCGATATGGCGAGGAGCAGCGGCAAGCGGCTGCCCTCTTGGCCGGCGCCCTGCGCCGCGCCGTCCCAGCCGCGCAGGACGCCGAAGCTGAAGAACCACGCGACCGAGATCCACCCGACCGTCCCCCACACGCGGATGTTCCCGAACTTCCGGCGCTCCGTGGGGGCGTGGTGGAACGTTATCGCGTTTATGAGCGGGACGGTGGGGCTCACGGCTATATAATAGACAATATACGCGGCGAGCGCCGGGTAGAACCCCCGCTGCAAGGAGAAGAGGGCCATGCACGCGCCCCCGGCGGCGTTGAGGGCGCACAGAAGCCGCTCGGAGCTGACGATCCGATCCGCGACGAACGTCATAATCAGCGGCGAAAAAACGGAACTCATGGCGGAGAGGCCGAGGATAAGCCCAATCTGCGCGCCGGAGAAGCCGAGGCACTCTTTTAGGTAGAGGCTCATAACCGGCCCGGTCGCGCCCCAAATGAAGAACTGGATGAACATCAGGAGGCTTAAGCGGGTCTTTGGGTACTTCATCGTCGGCCCCAACCGTTTGAATTTAACCTGCGCGCCCTAGTACCTATACGTCGCCGAGGCCCCGAACTCCTCTTTGCCCGCAAAGACGTCTAGGAGCGCCCCGCGCACAGCCACCCCCACCCCCCCAAAGAACAAATTCTTGTAATCGACCCCCGTAACCAGCTCTACCGGATCCTCCGGCGCGTACGCGTAGCCGAACCTCACGCTGTACGCCTGCGCTATATGCGCCTCCGCGCCCGCCCGCAGCGTGTAGGCGTTTCGCAGCGCCCTCTTGAATAGGTTTTTCCCCTCGACGTCCACCGGTATCCGCAGAAGCGCCGAGCCCGCAATGGGAAGCGTGTAGAGCATTCCGGCCGTGACCGCGCAGTGCCGCGCGTCTATCCAGCCGCTCGTCTTTCCCCGCCCGCCCGCCTCGCTCCACCGATACCCCGTCGCGTTTGAAATGACCAAGGAGAAGTCGAATTGCCGGTGGTACCGCTGGTAAAAACCGACGTCAAAAAGCAGGCTGCCCGCGCGCGCCTTTACGCCCACGGTGTCTACGGCCGCTCCCCCGCCATGCTCTTCCGGCTCCGGCTCGGAGCGTTCATAGAGGGTATGCCGCCAAGAGGAGCTTTCGTAGCGGATATTCGCCCCGAAGTCTATCGCCCCCATCCCCTCATTGTCAACCTGATCGGAGAGCCTGCCCGCAAAATTGAGCACTGCGTCGTGAACCGCGCCGCGCCCGCCCTCTAAGTACCTATAGTAAAGCCCCATCGCCCCGTTGTTTTCGAGGAAGACGATGCCAAGCGGCAGCGCGAGCTTGTCGAAGACGGCGTCCCTCCCGTACCCCGCCGAGTACGCGCCGGAGATCCCAAGCCCCACCGCGGTCAGCGCGGGGTTGACAAGCCCCTGAAAAACGTCGTGCGGCACGGCGCTGCCCGCGCCGGCGAACGAGCGGGAGACCACGCTCTGCGGCGCGGCGCGGGAGTAAACGTGGAACAGGGTGTCGTCGGCGCGGGCCGCGCCGGGGATTGTCAGCAGCGGGGCCGCGAACAAGAGCAATATTAGGGTCTGTTTTTTTGCCATGACGGATAAATATACAATATTGCGGGGTTAAAATCTTTAAAATCTTTTAAATCTTTAAAGTCAAAGTCTTTAAAGTCAAAGTCTTATATAGGTGAAAATCAAAATCTTTTAAATCTTTTTCAGACGAAGCCTATAAAAGTCAATTTCTTTAAATCTTTTTC
>JAIRUL010000239.1 GCA_031254445.1 Chitinispirillales bacterium | reverse complement strand
GCTTACCAGCCGCCGCAGCAGCAAGCATACGAGTCGTTCGAACCGCCCGCCGCCCAGCCCTACCAAGCGGCCCCCTCGTTCGACCCCTACGCGCAGCAAGCGCCTCAGCAGCAGTGGGGAGCGCCGCCGGCCGCTTCCGCCGGAGACGACCCGTTCCTGCAATCCCCGCAGGCGCAAAGCACGCCAAGCTTCGAGCCGCCGCCAACGGCTAACCCCGGTTCAATGGACAGCTACGACGACATGTTCATGCCGGAGTCGCCGCCGCCGCCGCAGCCACCGCCAGGGATGGGCGGGAATCAGGGAGGCTACGAACAGCCCCCTTTCGGTATTGAGATGACGCCCCCGCCCCCGTCATCTCATCAGCGTCAGCCTTTGGCTGGAGCTACAATGGGCGGAGCGGGCATGCCGAACACGGCAGCGCCCGCCACGGCCGTACACCACGGAGCGCCTGCCGGAATGCCTATGGGCGCCGGCGGGCAATACACGCAAGGCTACCCCGCGCAGCAGCCTATGGGGCAGTTTATGCCTGCAACTCCGCCGCCGGCATCCCAAATCGAATATTCGTTTAACCAACAATCTTTCGCCCCGCCGCCGGCCGCAAGCCCAAGCTTCGGAGGCGCGCCCTTTCCCCCGCCGGCCGACGCTGCCCCGCAGGAGGGCGGCAACAGGTCGGAACTTGACAAAGAGATTGAAAAGTACCAGCAGGAAATAGCGGAAAAGCAAAAAAAGATGCGCTCCGGCGGCGGAGCTTGGGGCGGGTTCCCGCCCCCCCCGCCCCAGAACGCGGGCGCGCCCGGCATTCAGGAGATGCCGCCGTACCCGGATCCCATCGCCGGCTACGACGACCCCTATCAGCAGGCTCAAGCCGCCCCGGCGCAAGGAATACCGATAGCCCAGCACTCCGGCGCGGCTCCAGCCCCTTTCCAGCCGGAACCGTTCTCCCCCGAACCCGCGGCGATGACGCCGTTCTCCCCCGCCCCCACGGGTTCAATGCCGGCGTTTTCCGCCGAACCAATGGCCATGGAACCCGCGCAAGACGGCGGCATGGCGCCAACGCCGCAAAACAGCGCGATATTCGACTTTGAAGCGGAACTCTCCGCTAAAGTAAATAGAAACTTCGACGCGAACGAAGAATGCCCGACAGACAGCGCGATGTTCTTCTCCTCCGTCAGCAGGCACGGCCCGAAGAAACCGGTCAAACCGCCGGTCAACCCGGTCAAATTGAAAAACGCTCAACAACCGCAAAAGGGCTTCATGTCGAAGCTCTTCAACAAGAACCCATAAGGACGATATCCCTATGAAAGACATGATTCTCTTTCCGGAGGATATAGACCGCTTAGACGGCATACTCCTGCCGCTCACCGAAAAAGCAAACTTGCTCCTAGCCATCCTCATCAACAAGGATGGGCGCCTGCTAACAAACCAAGGGCAGCTAGAGACCGTGGACATGGTCTCCCTAGCCGCGCTGGTAGCCGGCAACTCCGCCTCCACCCTTGCCATCGCGCACCTTGTCGGCGAAACCGAATTCTGCACGATGTACCACCAAGGCAAGGACAAACACATCTTCATCTCCAGCGTCGACGAAAACACTTTCTTAGCATTGGTCTTCGACGACCGCACCAACATCGACCGCGTAAAAGTCTTCGCGCGCCAGTACGACCGCCAAATTAAAGAGGCGCTAGTGCAAGTCTACAACAAATCCGAAGACCAAATAGACCTAGACATGGACATGAACAGCCTCCTCTTCGGCTCAAACCAAAAAGCGCCGCCACAGGCGCACATGGCGCAGCAACCTGCGGGCGAGGTCGTCTACATGGACATGAACGGGGCAAAACTGCAAAGCGCGCCGACGCAAGGGGGGCAGGGCGACCCGTCTATGATTTTGCAAAAAAAAATTAGGGAGTCTAAACATACGTAGCTTTTGGGGTTGGTATTTAACAATGAGTTATTAGAGCTGTCATGGTTGTGAGGGCGTTGTAACGCAATTTTGCAAACATTGAAAGATGCTATGACGATAACAGAATTTATGGCGAAGTTTAAAATGGTAAAAGAACGCGGTTTTGTTCCGAACATGAGGAAGGGACCGACAGGCATTGGGTATACTTTGGAAACCTTGCTGAACATTGACGAGAACAATGACGCTCGCCCCGATATCGAGGGTGCCGAGTTGAAAGCGCATCGAACAAAGAGTCATAATTTCATTACGCTCTTTACTTTCAACAACAAGGTTTGGCAAATGCCGCCGCTTGAAGCCGTAAAAAAATACGGAAGTTTGGATAAAGACGGAAGGCAAGGACTTTACTACACCATGTCATTAAAACCCAATAGCGCCGGTTTATTCCTTGACGTTAAAAAAACAGATATTTCGGTTAGGCATATTTCGGGTGAACTGGTAGCTACGTGGCCATTGCAAGCGTTGGCAAACAGATTTATCCAAAAAATACCTGCGTTGCTTTTAGTTTCAACATTTACGGACGAGCGGGACGGCGTTGAATACTTTCATTATTATAGAGCGCAGCTAATGAAAGGAACATCGCCGGAACTGCTTGCAGACCAATTTCGAGAAGAAAATATTGTTGTAGATTTGCGGTTGCACGACAAAGGCACGATGGCGCGAAATCACGGAACAGGTTTTAGGGCGCATGAAGATAAGTTACCGTTACTTTTTCAGAATATCAGAGACCTATGAAATATAAAGTCATCCGCAATCCAAAATATGACTTTATCGGCCAATCCTATGCGTCGGTTTATCCAAATCTGCATAGGTATCCCGCAACTATGCTACCCCAAATCGGTATTGAAATTCTTAATGAATTGAACGTGAAAAGCGGCGTGTTGCTTGACCCTTATTGCGGTTCCGGATCTTCATTTGCAAGCGGTTTAGAATGCGGATTAACCGAAATGCACGGTTTTGATATAAACCCGTTGGCAGTCTTGATTTCCAAAGTCAAGTTTACAATCGTATCATTAGACAAACTCGCCAAAGCGAAACAACGTTTTAGAAACGATGTTTGTGAATTCTTGAAAAAAGAAAAGAACATTGATGCATTGAAAAAACCTCAAATAACCAATATTGATTTTTGGTTCTCACAAAAAGTGATTGACTATCTTACGGTTATTAAACATTTTATAGACAAAATCTCAGATAAAAATATTCGGCGTTTTTTCTTAATCCCTTTTTCAGAAACCGTGCGCGAATGTTCGTATACCCGCAACAACGAGTTTAAGCTCTTTCGTATGAAATCGGAGGATATGCTACACTTCAACCCAGATGTGATAGATGTTTATCTTAACAAATTGAGCGATTCAATCTATCGTTACCGTAACTTTTATTTTCCAAAATTGAGCGAACATATCAATATAAATGTGCAATACTCCGTATTCGAGCCTAAAAACAGTTTTTTTAACACCGTTTTGACAAGTCCACCATACGGTGACAGTCGCACAACCGTGGCTTACGGGCAATTTTCAACCCTTTCCAATGAATGGCTTGGCATAGATTACGCCAGAAAAATCGATGGAATGCTGATGGGTGGCATTAAACCCAAAAACGTTATTAAAAACGGGTTAATAGCAGACTATATCTCAGAAATAGATACGCTCGACAGCAAGCGCGCGTTGGAGGTCTCGGCTTTTTACAACGATTTGGGCGATTCTATCCAAAGGGTTGCAAAAAGCATCAGAAAAGGCGGTAAGTCAATTTATGTCGTCGGCAACCGCACTGTAAAAAACGTACAACTCCCCACCGACCAGTTTATCGCCGAAAAATTCGAGCAAACCGGATTTAAGCATTTGGTTACCTACGAAAGAGCACTAAGCAGTAAATCAATGCCGTCAAAAAATTCTCCAACAAATAAGGTTGGAAAAACAGTTAATACAATGCTGTATGAGTATATCGTGGTAAGCGAAAAAATGGTCTAAACCAAAATCAACGACGTCAACCCCAAACGTTGCGCCCCTGCCCCTACCTACGAAACACGAACACCAACAGCATTGCCGCTGCAACCAATACCCCGACAACCATCCTCCAATCAACGTAAACCCGCGCCTTGCCGCCCTCGCTAGGCGGCGAAAACTCCCGCGCGCGCGCCTCCTCGTACTCGTCGTCGTCGAATGGCAAATCAACCCCGTCCATGTAGGTGCCGTCCGACCACCCCGTATTTTCGTCCGACCCGCAGTCGCGGCAAACGCGGGCGCCGGCCTGTAGGAGCGCGCCGCAGTTGGGGCATACGAATGAACTTTTTCCCATAAATATGTTGATCCTTTATCTTTTCAATCTTTTAAAATCAAAATCTTTAAAAGATTTTAAAGGCTTTAAAGACTTTGGATATTAACCAACCCATTAGCGCATATACTATATTTATTATACTATGATAACCGCGATAATTACAACTGCCGTCGCTATTGCTATTATCCCGACATTAACCGGATTAGCCGCAGCGCTTGCAATGTCGTTGCTGCCGCGGCGCGATTCGTCCATACACAACCCATCGCCGGTAGGGCTGCTATTCCACAGCATTGACGAGAAGCCGCGGCTTAATATGTCCGGTACATCAAAAAATAACTTCGGCGAGGCGCTTGATAGCCTGAAAAATAATAATATTGCGACGATTACCGTATCACAACATACCGCGTCAACAATAACGCCTAGAGCCGCAATAACGTTCGACGACGGCCTGACAGCATTCTACGACAACGCCTATCCCCTGCTTAAGGAGCGCGGCATCAAATCCACGGTATTCCCCGTCGCCGCCCTCGTCGGCAAAACCGGCAGCTGGGACGTGATGGGCCAAACCTGCCACATGACCGCCGCCATGCTCCGCGAAATCGCCGACGACGGGCACGAGGTCGGAAGCCACTCGCTCACCCACGCAAATTTAGTATGGCTTGACGATAGGGGATTGATCAGGGAGCTTAGCGATTCCAAGGCGATGCTTGAGGATATAACCGGCGCGGCCGTAAAGAGCCTCTCGTTCCCGTTCGGCAGCTGGGATAGGCGCGTGTGGGACGCCGCGAAATCCGTAGGCTACGAGTACGCCACAGCCTATCGAGGCCATCGCCGCGCGCCGCCGGAGATGCTGCCGGTATTCGGCGTCTACAGGTTCGACTCGGCTGACGATATCGTCAAACGCGCGGCATCAGCGGCATCGCCGCCGCCGCAACCGCCAACATCACAGCCCACAACGCAGCCGCTGTCGCTGCCGCCGCTCTCAGACGCCGCCTCCAAGGCTATAGCCCTGATAATGCCGCACTTCTCCAAAGGGACGCCTATCGTCAAGTTCAGGCGCGATTATCGATTACTTCCACGCCGTGCGCCTCAAGACCCGACTTGCGGCGCACGCTCTCGAAGCTGACGCGCTCGCCCTCGTCCAAAGCCCGGTAGCCGTCGCGCCTCAGCGCCTTGTGCGACACCCCGATAAACTCCCCGCCGTCGGTGATAATCTTCCCCCGCCCGCTAATGTCGTTGAAAAAAAGAACCGTACCGCATTGCATAAGCCGCTATCCTGTCTAAGTGTTGATACCCCGGAACCCACGCGCCGCGCTAGCAGCAGCCGCTCGCTATACACTACGTCCGATTATCAACGAATATTTTACAAAATTAATATACGATAAATCGTAGCATCCATACCGTTAATATAGGATAGGTGCTAGCCAATGTCAAGCGCAAAAATGTAAAATTATGGTAAAATTTCGCCGTATCCGCTCGCAGGGCCGTCAAGCCAACATCTTAGCAATATTCTCCGCATAGGGCGGGTAAATCAACCCCCTCTCCGTCACAATCGCGGCAATCAGCTTAGAGGGCGTCACGTCGAACGACGGGTTGAACACCGCCGCCGCGTCGGGAACTGTCTTCTTCGCGCCGCAGAAAACCGCCACCTCCTCCCTGCCCCGCTCCTCTATCGGGATGCGCGCGCCGCTAGGGATCGACAAGTCGAACGTCGACGACGGGGCGGCCACGTAAAACGGGATGTTGTGGTACGCCGCCATTATCGCCACGCCGAACGTGCCGATTTTATTCGCCGTGTCCCCGTTCGCCGCGATGCGGTCGGCGCCGACGATGCAAGCCTGCACCTGCCCGCTTGACATAACGGAGGCCGCCATATTGTCGCAGATAACCGTCACAGGAATCCCCGCCTCGCTCAATTCAAGCGCGGTGATCCGCGCGCCCTGCAGGAGCGGGCGCGTCTCGTCGGCAAAGACGCGGAACGACAGCCCCTGCTCCTGCCCGACGTAGATGGGCGCAAGCGCGGTGCCGAACTCGCTGGTCGCTAGGCCGCCGGCGTTGCAGTGGGTGAGGATGCAGTTTTTATCTTTAATCAGCTCAAGGCCGTGTTCGCCTATCGCGCGGCACATGCGCTTGTCTTCCTCGAAGATGCGAAGAGCCTCCTCAAGGAGGTTTTTCTTTAAGTTGTTGATATCGGCATTCGAGCCGGACGAGGCTGCGGCATGATGGGCGTATTTTCGCATCCGGTCAATAGCCCAAAAGAGGTTGACGGCGGTGGGGCGGGCGGCGGCGAGATAGGCGGCGCGGTCATCTACGTGGTTTAAGAATGTGTGAATATCATCGTTGCCGCTGCCGTTGCCGCCGTCGCTGCCGTTGCCGCCATCGAAATCACGTACGCCGAGGTAGAGCCCAAAAGCGGCGGCTACGCCGATTGCGGGGGCGCCGCGGACGCGCAGCACCTTTATCGCCTCGTACATTTGGCCGATGGCGGTGATGTCGAGGTAGTGGATTTTTTCGGGTAACAACGTTTGGTCGATGATACGGGCGCAGTTGTTCTGCCATTCGATAGTTTTTAATCGTGCCATAATCTTTTAATCCTTTAATCTTTTAATCTTTTAATCTTTTAAAATCAAATTCTTTTAAATCTTTTTCAGACGAAGCCTACGGCTTCATAACGTGTGGCGGCTAAAGCCGCCACACAAAGTCAAAGTCAACATCAACGTCAAAACCATCCAACCCGCCCCAAATCTACG
>JAIRUL010000232.1 GCA_031254445.1 Chitinispirillales bacterium | reverse complement strand
CCGTCCCCAAAAGATTTAAAAGACTTTGACTTTTATCTTTTGACCTTAAAGACCTTAAAGACCTTAAAGACACAGGCTTTTAAAAGATTTCGATTCCCCCTTTCCTACAAAAAACCTTGATTTTTTCCCCAAACCGTGGTATAATTATAATACATTCGGCGCCTGGATGCCGGTTTTCTCGGAAATTGAGCGATTAATCCACTTAAATAATGGGAGCGTATCTATGAAGCGCACTGCTAAAACGGCTTTTAACGGGGGGCGGGGGCGGGAAATTGCCTTTAAGGGCGAAAAGGGCGGGCAGGGCGCAGGAGCCGGCTGGAGGCAAAACGGCGGCTCGACCATAGTCGGCGTATTGGCCGCGCTGGTTTTCATAACCGTCGTCGCGGCGTTCATGGTCAAGAACACGGGGGCGCAGGCGGCGGCGAGCGTGGGGTATACGACGGATCTTACTATGCACAGCACGGTCTATAGCGGGGTCATGGCTACCGAGTCGTTTTGTTTGAACAGCGCAGAC
Organism: Chitinispirillales bacterium; assembly: GCA_031254445.1. Taxonomy (GTDB): domain Bacteria; phylum Fibrobacterota; class Chitinivibrionia; order Chitinivibrionales; family Chitinispirillaceae; genus GUT77. Next base: position 5,519 of record JAIRUL010000232.1, on the reverse strand, counting down.
AGCGTGAATAAAGTGCTCCTTAGGTATGTAAAGGAGAATGGGGGGGGCAACAATTACTTTATTTTCGGCAAGAATGCCAAGGCCAAGGAGAGGTTAAACGCCAACCAATTCTTCAGTAGTGAATTGCTTGAATACAAGAGATTCGATAAAACTGCGCAATTCGTAGTGAATAGCGCGAAAAGCGGTAGCGGGAAAAGCATGAAGAAAGCCAGTGTATTCTACAATTTGCGTAATTCGTACATCAAAACAAGTTCCCGCCGCCATAAAAATGCCTTTTTTTTGGGCGGCAGCTTGGTGGATGGAAACGTTGGATTGGAAGCTTACGGGGATGTAACGATTGCCGGAGACGCGAAATTTCAGAACTATGCGGGTGTTTTTCACGGAGAGGCATATTTTGGCGGGAACGTCAACATCCAGCACCCGGGAACCATTTTCCACGACAAGGTTTATGTTGAGGGCAACGCTGTCTTCCAAAACTTTTCTGCTACTCACACGGTGTTTGAAAACGGCGTTGGCCTAAATGGAAATTTTAGCACGGAGGGAAATGCTAATCCAATTAGAGTGGACGGAAACGTTTATTTGAAAGGCGATATGCTAGGCAGCAACTCTACCATTAAAAGCGTAGGGGGGGGCGATACGCTATTTCACACCGAGCAGCTCAAAGTCGCGAACGACAGTTGCAAAGCGCAAAATAATCGAAACGAAGCGTGCGCGCTCCACGGTGTTTTGGCTAACGGCCACATAACCGCCAGCCGGATGCAGGATTTCGCGGCGACGCAAGATAAGGGCACCGCAGACGCCTTGTCCAGTCAAAAAATCTTGCAGAGCATGGAGATGTCTCCCATCGAAGATCGCAAGGATCCGCAGCTTGACATAAGCAAAATACCCGACAAATATATCAAAAATGCGTATGAATCGGTAAGCCGCAGCGGCGGAAATTTTGATGTAAACAAGCTAAACGAGTCATACGCCGCCGCGCAAGAGAACAACGAGCTTTTTATGGGGCACTTAGTGCTCAAAGTTGGGAAGGACGACCCTATGCTAAACTGGCCGAGCACTACGGCAAACAGTACATTCAACGATAAAGTCATATTCATCATAGAAGACGATTCCCAAAAGTTTGGAAATGTCGCCGGAAGCTTCTACAACAGCGGCCCCGAGTCTACTACGCTGATATACGTAGGCGGCGGCGACGCGCACTTAAGCGAATTCGGCACAAGCGGCCTCTTCCGCGGCTATATTTACGTTGATGAGGCAAATACCATTGGCATTCCTCCCAACAATATGAAGAACTCATTTAATTGGAAAGACGGCAGCTCTATTCAGGGCGCGGTTCACAACTTTTCGAGCGGGCCGTTTCTTTGGAACGCAGGCAACCCGACACCTATTCACTTTGACGAAGATGTTCTCAACGAATACTCAGCGATAATAAGGGATGCGGACGGCGGCGGCGACGACGAGGCGTCTTTCGTAGAGATAGACGATCCGCGCATATACCCGATCCCCGGCGGCTTCTACTTCTACTGACGCGCAGCATCGGGCGGGCGCGGACGCATCAGTCCGCCCCGCCCCTACATAATAAACGAAAACACCGCGTTGGCGACGATAATCACGAATATCCCCACCACCACGCTCGACGTCGTTTCCCGCCCCACCGCTTCCGCGCCGCCCCTTACTTTGAAGCCGAAGTAGCAGCCCACCCAGATTATGAGCCACGAGAAGACCATCGACTTGAAGCAGCCGGCGAGCACGTGTTCGAGTTTTATTACCTTGGCTAATTCGCGCGCGAAGAACGAGGTGCTCATGTCTAAGTAGAGGAGCGCGATGACGTACCCGCCGAAGATGCCTGCGGCCGTGGCAAGTATGGAGAGCAGGGGCATCGTGAGCGAGATCGCCCAAAACTTGGGGGCCATGACGTACTGCATGGGGTTTATGCCCATTGTGCGCAGGGCGTCTATCTCTTCGCCGACGACCATGGTGGCGATTTCGGCGGTTGTGGCGCTGCCGGTGCGGCCGGCGAGGATGATGGCCGTGAGCAGGGGGCCCATCTGGCGTATCATGGTGATGCCTATCAGCGGGACTAGGAAGTTCCCCATACCGAGGGTTCTGAGCTGCATGGCGCTTTGGAGCGACAGGACTACGCCTATCAGGAACGACAGGAGGACGATTATCCCCACGGCCTTGTATCCGAGCTGGTACATCTGCTCGTAGACGCCGCCCTTTTTCATGTCTTGGCGCTTGAAGAGCCCTACGGTGCTCCAGTAGAGCATCTCCGCGAAGACGGAGAGCGCGTCTACGGCGGCGCTTGCGGCGGAGTGGGCGCCGCCGCCTATGCGCGCGACGGGGTTTTCTTTGGCGGGCGGCTCGGCGTACGCGGCTTTTTGGGCCATTTTTTCGCTTATAAGCTGGCCGGCGATGCGCTTATTTGCGCCCGCCACGGTGAATTCGCCGCCGTGCTCGCGGTGCATCCTGCGCAGGAGTTCTATGAAGCAGACGCCCGCGGAGTCTATCCTCGCCGTGTCGGAGAGGTCGAGCGTGAGGCGGCCCCCCTTTTTTACGCCGGCCAAAAGGCCGCATGAGGAGACCCATGAGCGGTCTAGGGCGGGCGGGGCCTTGATTGTGCGCGGGTTGTCCATAGTATAGAAAATACTTAATTTTTGGCGGTTGCCGCCAAAAAAACAAAAAATTTTACAGTTTTAGGCAAAATAGCGTAACCTATTGAAAAATCATTGACTTGCAGGCATTATTTTATCGCTTGCGGAGGCGTTGTGTAAAAAAAGTGCAATTAGCTATTGCTTTTTCCGCCATTTTCGCATATATTATCGTATCATCGTTTGGCGAGGAGGAGGCAGAATGCTGTTGACACGTTCGGTCACAATACACCATCCACATAACGGAGATTCCTGACCTATGCAACTACCCAAATCTAGGCGCCGCCAAAAGCTGCGCGAGAAGAAGTGCCAGTACCCGGGCTGCGGGAAGATTTTTTACGGTATCCACATTTCCAAGTATTGCACGGAGCACAGGCAAGACCGGTACAGGATTCGAAAGCGCTCGAAGCCTGAGAACGTCAACATAAAGAACCAGACGATCCAGCACCCCTACACGGAGGTCACGATGACGGCTATGCACTGCAAGCTCGTGGGCTGCGACCACCAGTTCGAGGTGAAGCTCTACCCGAGGCAGTTCGTCTACCCCAAGTACTGCCCCGAGCACCGCAACGAGTACAAGCGGATCCGGCATCTGCAGCTGATAGGGCGCGAGGATCTTATCGACCAGATGAAGAGCGAGAGCGACACCGCCGAGATAGAGTACACCGGCGCGGAAACAGCGGCGGCGTCGTCGTCGGACGACGAGATTATCAGGGACGACGTGGCATAGGCGCTATGCGCGTAACACCCGGGCGCGCCCCGGATTTGACTTAAAAAGTGGGTTAGATGCTTTACGACATTTCAACGTTTTTGTGCCTATTGCTGATGGCGATAGGCATCTTTTTTATTTTTTTGGAGCTCAAGACGAAGATCGACCGCAACCTCTTGGTGTTCGCGGTCAGGAATCTTCTGATAGGGCTGTTTTGCGCCGTCGACATTTGGATCATGCGCGGCGAGCGCGTCTCTATGGAGTGGATACTCGTCCAGCACGTCCTCTCCGCGTTCTTCACGCCGCTCTTCGTCTGGAACATCATGCTCATATCGGGCAGGGTGAACCGCTTGGTGATAAAGTCGCTCTTCGTTGCGGCAGGCCTCTTCTCCGCGCTCTTTATGCTCGGCGTCATGCTCTCGGCGGACGCGAACGGCGCCATCGCTGCGACCGCCTTGTACTCGTTCCTCTTCGAGCCGTACCTCATAGCCACGCTCACGTACCTGCTCTACCTGCACCTCACGAACCTCCTGCACTGCGCCTCGGCGCTGCAAAAGGCGATGCGGGCGATACAGCTCTGCGGGCTTGTCCTCTTCTACGGCTTCGCGGTTATCGCCCTCTCGTACTCGACCATCGCCGCCTCGTTTTTCCGGCTGATAGGCTTCGACATCTCCGGGTACGCGATTCTCGGCACGCTCGGCACGCTCGGGTACTGCATCATCGGCACCATGACGATATTCAACAAGTTCACGGCGGTGGTGGCGGAGCAGAACGCGTCGCTAGGCAGCCTGCGCGAGGCGTACCGCGACCTAGAGGCGACAAAGCCCCTGCGGGAGCTCGGCCAGTCGAGCGCGTTCATCAACCACGAGATCAAGAACTACATGATGGTCATCTCCGGCTACGCGGCGCTTTTAGCGAGGTCGAAGGAGATAGCCGAGAAAGACCGCGCCATGGTCGACAACATCGCGCAGACGACCGCCAAGCTGCAGGAGTTCAGCATGAGCGTTTTGGAGCTGTCGAAGTCGAAGGTCATGCACGGCGACAAAGAGATAGAGCTCGCGCAGAGCCTGCGCTCGTGCGTATCCGTTTATTTCCACAAGCAGGCCTCCAAGATTTCCGTAAACTGCGCCGCGCCGCAGGGGAAGGCGTTCATTAGCGGCAGCCCCGAGAAATTAGAGCGGGTCTTCATCAACGCTTTCAAAAACGCATTCGAGGCCGGCGCGCAGGAGATAAGCGTCAGGATCTACGCCCACAACGCCATGGCGCTTATCGTGATAGAAGACGACGGCGCCGGCTGCGACGCCGCGCGCCTAAAAGACTTCTTCACAACGTTCTTCACGACGAAGCAAAGCGCCGGCGGCACGGGGCTTGGCCTCTGCGTCATCCGCTCGATCGTCGAGGCGCACAACGGCAACATCAGCATATACACGAGAAACCATCTAGGCGGCGGCAAGCACGGCATGCAGATGCAGATAATGATCCCCGCCGGAAAGCTCATGCCCTACGAGGCGGCGAGGTCGGAGGTCATGCTGGTCAAAAGCGGCTTGGAAGACGCTGCCGGCATCCTAAGCATACTGAAGAACCTAAAGATAATCCCCCACATCGCCGAGAAGGTGAAAGACGCCGCCTTCGCGCCGCGCAACTCGTCTCTGGGCCTCGCCGTGCTGGCCGCCGCGCGGCAAGCCGCGGAGATTAAGGCGAAGGCAGGAGCGGGGGCAGGCAAAAAAATCAATGTCCTGCCGATAGAAGAGGGGCCTTGCGGGACGCTGTTCGTGGTGGACGGGGAGGGGGAGCGCAGGGAGATGCTTACGGAGGAGTATGTCGCGAATTATTTGGTGGGAAACTATGGGGGGTAGCTATAGCCTGAGACCGTAAGGTCGAAGGCTTTAAAGTCAAAGTCTTTAAATTCTTTAAAGTCTTTAAAATCTTTTTCAGACGAAGCCGAAGCCTAAAAATCTTTTAAAGCTTTTTCAGACGAAGCCTACGGCTTCATAACGTGTGGCGCAGAGCCGCCACACAAAGTCAAAGTCAACATCAACGTCAACATCAAAACCATCCACACCGCCGCCTTTGACTTTGACGTTGACTTTGTGTGGCGGCTTTAGCCGCCACACGTTATGAAGCCGTAGGCTTCGTCTGAAAAAGATTTAAAGAATTTG
>JAIRUL010000224.1 GCA_031254445.1 Chitinispirillales bacterium | reverse complement strand
ATGATCGCGGCTGAAACAACAGATCGCCAGGCTTGCAAACATTCGCTTATCAGCCCGGAGAATTTGCCGTCAACAAGTAAGTTTTGCAGTGATGGATCCTTATGATACGCCGCCCTTATATCATCCAAAAAAACGCTCCTAATGATACACCCGCCACACCACAAACGCGCTATGTTGCCTAGGTCTAAATCCCAACCATACATTTTTGACGCCGAGGACAACAGCATAAAACCCTGCGCGTAGGAGATGATTTTAGAGGCTAGCAGCGCCTTTTTTACGTCTTTAGGCGTAAACATGTTTGCGACCGCGCCGCGTATATAAGACGACGAGCTATGGTCGTCTTTCAGAATTGATGACGCGATTGCCCTCTCGTCAACCATCGCGGAAACATCCCTCGCATAAACGGCTTCGGTGATGAGCGTGACGGGGACGCCTAATTCAAGCGCGTTTGCCGACATCCACTTGCCTGTCCCCTTTTGACCCGCGCAGTCTAAGATTTTTTCAACAAGCAATCCGCCGTCTACATCCTTATATTTTAATATGTCGGCGGTTATGCCGATAAGATAGCTGTTTAGCTCCGCCTCATTCCATTGATAAAATAGTTCGGCCATTTCATCATGGCTCAATTCAAGGACGTTTTTTAACAGCGAGTAGGCTTCGCTTATCAGCTGCATATCGCCGTACTCAATCCCGTTGTGAACCATCTTCACGTAATGCCCCGCGCCGCCGCCGCCAATCCAATCGCAGCAAGGGTCGCCGCTCGGCGTTTTGGCGCAGACGGACTGGAAAATATCCTTGACAAGAGGCCACGCGCGGGGATCGCCGCCGGGCATGATAGAGGGGCCGCGCCGCGCCCCCTCCTCGCCGCCGGATATGCCGGCCCCGCAAAAAATTATCCCCTTGCTTTCTAGATAATTATATCTGCGGATTGTATCCTTAAAAAAGCTGTTCCCGCCGTCGATCACGCAGTCGCCGGGGGCCAAAAACGGGAGCATCTCGTCAATAAACCAGTCTACCGCCTCGCCCGCCTTTACCATTAGCAATATTTTGCGGGGGGATTTTAACCGGCTGCAGAACTCTTCTACGGAGCATGCGCCAATAACCGTGCCCCTGCCGGAGGCCGCGCCGCTCAAGAATCCGCTTACCTCAGGCACTTCCCTATTGTAAACGGCAACGCTGTAGCCGCTGTCGTTGATATTCAGCGCAAGGTTTCGCCCCATCACCGCTAGGCCGGCCACGCCGATATCGCACTTGCAGGCAGATTGATTTTTGCTCTCTAATTTGCTCATGCCTGCTAATTCCTAGTCGTGGGGCGGGGCGGCATTTGGAACTTCTTCTCCGCGATGTTACCGGTAGAACCGTCCGCCTTGCCTTGTTGCGTAGCAACCGCCTGGCGCGGACGTGCGCTGCGCTGTTTTAGCTTGGTTATATCCACCGAACTCGCATAGTCCTCTTCGTTGTCAAGCGCGTAGTGCGACTTGCGCTCGCCGCGTATGAACTCCTGCACATAGGGGTTGCGCGACTGGCGGATCTCACCGGGCGTGCCGTTGAAGATGATCTTGCCCTCGCGGATCATCGCTATCTTGTCGGCGATTTCGTAAGCGGAACCTATGTCGTGCGTGATGACAATGGATGTCATCTTCAATTTTTCGCGCATGGAGAGAATCAGCTTGTTGATTTTATCGGTCATTATGGGGTCGAGCGCGGAGGTCGGTTCGTCGTAGAGCATAATTTCAGGCTTCATCACAATTGCCCGCGCGAGCCCCACGCGGCTACGCATACCGCCGGAGAGTTCAGACGGCATCTTGGCCTTAAACTGCTCCTTAAGCCCCACCATCTCAAGCGATTCGCCTATAAGCCTCTCTATCTCCCGCTCCGTCAAATCGGTGTGCTCCCGCAGCGGGAACGCTAAGTTCTCACCCACGTCCATAGAGTCGAAGAGCGCCGCGCCCTGAAAGAGGATGCCGAAGCGCTTGCGCACCCTATCGAAATCTGTGGTCTTGGTCGTGGGCGACGATATCACCTGACCGTCTAGAAGTATCCGCCCGCCGTCTGGAAACATAAGCCCGATGATGTGGCGAAAGAGCACCGTCTTGCCGCTCCCCGACTGCCCAATAACGCAAAGCACCTCGCCGCGGTCGACGCTGATGTTGATGTCGTCCAAAACAACCTGATTGCCGAAATGCTTCTTTAGATGCTCTACCCTTAGCATAATAACCCTCTCTTTTCAATGCTCAACATGAAAGAGTTCGGACATCTTGCCGTTCGAAGCGCAAGCCGACAAAAGCGCCAAAGCGCACAATCCCACCAATATTGTGTTCTTTTTCATACTGATAATATAATATTTGGGGGTTGGTAGCGGTGGTGTCTTTTTATTCATTAGGGCCTCGCAGGATAGCTAATCGTTTATTATCACTGTTGATGTCGGCCCGTTCCAAACAATGTTCCAAAGAGCCATAACGTCCCGACCTATCAATATGCCAAAGTTTTGTATGTCGCTTAAAGGGCTGTTGACATCAAACCCCATGTCGCAGGAGCTTATGGATAGGTTTGTACGCGAAGATAGGGTCGATGCCGGAAACTGCAAGTCAATGATAAAAGAAGGCGTCCTAACCATCCCGCCCGCTGTCATCATCTGCGATGTGCCTACCGGCGTAAGGCGCATATGGTGCGCCAACTTTATATCTATAGACGTTACGCTCGCACCCGTGTCAAGATGCGCCTGTACCAACGACGGGGCGGCGCCCTGCGTTTTTATGAAAACGCTACCATGCGACACAATAACCGGAAAATTCAACCCTCCGCGCAACAATGGATACGAGGAAAAATGCCACCCCGTTTTAGGATCGCCTACGAATGTCTCGATGTTCGGGCTGCGAAGCGTCCCCAAATGTCCCTCCTACACTAACGCCGGATAATAAAAATTCACAACCTCGCTGTCAGAAACTATCTCTTGGACAATAAAGTCTATTTCAGGATACTTTTGCACCGCTTCCGTTATGGCCGCCTCGAACGTGTCAAAAATGCCCGCCAACGCATTCTCGCGGATGATTGCGTACTTATTCTTAAATAATGGATTTTTTACCCAATCATCACGGTTTGACTCAAAATAGGCCAATGCCTCGTTCTGCTTGTCGTTGAGGTCTGCTAGCATAACTACCTACCTTTCCCCGGAATTCTACCGGAAATATGACAGGCTACCCACTATTAATAAATATAATATATTTCACTAAATAACATATATTATCTTTTTCATACTAATTAATACAATATCGGCGAAGCCGTTCCATCATTGGGCGCAAAAGGCGCGCCCGAAATAAACAAGTTGAACATTGTACGTTGAACACTGACCATTGCCTTACATCACCATCACCGCGATAATAAAATCGAACACCAGTATCAGCACCGCCGACACGACGACCGCCTTTGTCGTCGCGTTTCCGACGCCTTCCGCGCCGCCCTTTGCCCCGAAGCCGAAGTACGCGCCGGTTATCGCCACTATCGCGCCGAAGACGGCCGTCTTCGCTATGCCCACGTACACATCGTACGCCTTGAAAAACAGCTTCATGCCGGAGAGGTACGTGTACATCGTCACGTCCACAGACACCGCCACCGTAAACGCCGCGCCGGCGAACGCCATCAGTATCGCCCATATCGTCAGCGTCGGCAGCATCACTATGCACGCTATTAGCTTAGGAACAATCAGGTAGCGCAGCGAATCTAGGCGCAGCACGCTCATAGCGTCAAGCTGCTCGCTGCCTTTCATAGAGGCGACCTCTGCCGCTATCCCGGTAGCCACGCGCCCCGCAAAGACAAAGCTCGTTATCACCGGCGCAAGCTCCGTGACCGTCGTTTTGCACACGAGCGCGCCCAAATACCTAAGCGGTATCATTCCCGACATCTGGTACACCGCCTGCGTGACCGTGGCCGAACCCAAAAATATCGCTATCGCGGTAACAAGCGGGATGGACTCTATGCCTAGCGTGTACATATGGCTCGTCGTGATGTCAAAATTCTTAACCGCCAAGGGAACCCGCGCAAAAGTCTGCAACGCGAGGCGGCTGTAGTAGCGGATGCCAAGCGCAAAACCGCGGCTCTTGCCGACCCAACCGCGGGCGGCGTTGCCTATATAGGCCAAGATGCGCAGCGGCGCAATCACGAAACCGCCCCGTTAGATATTGGCATCGTCAAAGTTCCCGCTCACCGTGTTGTTGTCAATCCGCATCGACAAATCCTCAAACTTCGCGTACTCCCTCACAAACGCGACGTCTACTGTGCCGAGAGGCCCGTTCCTCTGCTTGCCTATTATGATCTCGGCCTTTCCCTTGTTGGCAATGTCTTCCTTGTTGTAAACCTCGTCGCGGTAGACGAAGAGGACAAGGTCGGCGTCCTGCTCTATCGCACCCGACTCGCGTAAGTCCGACAGCTTGGGGCGGTGGTCGCCGGTGCGCTGCTCCACGGCGCGCGAGAGCTGCGAGAGCGCGACCACAGGCACCTGAAGTTCTTTCGCCACGGCCTTAAGCGACCGGCTTATCTGCGATATATCCTGCTGCATACTGTCCGTCTTCACGCTCGGGTTCATTAGCTGCAGGTAATCCACAATGATAAACGCCAACTTGTGCTGCGCCTTGAGGCGCCGAGCCTTGGCGCGCAGCTCAAGTATGGAGATGGCCGCAGTATCGTCGATGTAAAGCGGCGCTTGCGCAAGCGGCCCGGCGGCCATGCTAAGCCGCGGGTAATCGCGCTTCGGCAAATTACCGCTGCGCAACGCGTGCATGCTTATGCCAGCCTCCGCGCACAACAAACGCTGGGCTATTTGGCTCTTGGACATCTCAAGCGAAAAAATCGCCGTAGAGTACCCCGCCTTCGACGCGTGCTGCGCCATTGCAAGGCAAAACGCGGTCTTGCCCATAGAGGGGCGGCCGCCCACAATCACCAAATCGCCGTCCTGAAACCCTGTCGTCAACTCGTCAAGCTTTGCGAAACCGGAGGGGATCCCCACCACCCCGCCCTTGGCGTAATCCTCTATCTCCTTAAATGTCAACGGCAACAGAGACCCGATAGACTCGAACTTGTTCTTTATCCGCGACTCGGATATGGCAAAAATCTTGGCCTCCGCCGCGTCCAGAACCTCCTGCGCCTCTCGCTCGTCGGAGAAACACTCGGTGGTAATCTCGCCGGAAACGTGAATCAGCTGACGTAAAGTCGACTTCTCCCTCACTATCTGCGCGTAATGCTGAATACTCCCCGCCGTGGCCACGTTCTCGGCAAGCTCGCCGAGGTACGCCTCGGCGCCGATGTCATCCATCCAGTCTTTCTGCCGCAATTTCTCAGAAAGGGTAAGGACGTCAACCGGCGTACCCCTTTCGGAGAGCTCGCGCATACATATAAAAATTTTTGCGTGCGCCTCGGAGTAAAAATTGTCATCCTCCAAAAACTCAAGCGCAATGTCCACAGCCGTACTGTCGATGAGCATGGAACCAAGGATGGTGCGCTCGACGTCTAAGGCCTGCGGCGGGAGGCGGTCGGCGAAGTGCGGCGCGTCGGACTGCCTTGGCCGAGTTCTGTATTCGCGCCTTTTAGGTTCGGATAGCAGCATTTTTTTGTTATTCTCTTGTTTAATTGTACCGATTACATCGATAATATTTATACTGGCACAAACGTTTATTCAACGCGCAATGTTCAACGCTCAATGATGAGAACAATGAACAATGGCGCATCACAATACAATATCGGCGAAGCCGTTCCACCATTGAGCATTGTGCGTTGAACATTGTGCATTGGTATTGCCACCACTACTTTTTTATCATCCCCAAAACCCTCTCCATGTCAATCCAAGCCCCCTTCCTATACGATGTCTCCTTGACCATGAGCGGCAAACCGTATGTCACCACAACCGGAACGCCTAAATACGCATGGTTGACGCCGCGCAACTTTTCTATATCCTCATCGCTCCCCAAAAGAAATTTCGCAGCGTCCTCGCCAAATACAAGCAACGCCTTAGGTTCGATTATCTCTATCTGCTTGTCGAGTATCGAGCGGCACGCATCCGCGCACCCGCTGTCAAACACTGCGCCGGCATCATTGCTGTCGCGGCACTTCTGCAAATACGAGGCGAAGATATCGTTCTTCCTGTCGAGCCCCATCTTGCCCAAAATCTTATCCAACAGCTCACCCGCCTCGCCCTGAAACGGCAGCCCAGCGCGGCCGTCGGGCAAATCGGGCGAAGCGCCCGCCACAAAGAGCCGCCCGTCCGCGCTCCCGGCCCCGAAAACAACTTTAGCCCTGTCGGCGGACAACGCGCACCGGTCGCATCCCAGCGCCTCGCGATACAACCCGGCGAGCCTCTCCCGCCTCTCCGAGCTAACCTTTGGCGGAGGCGCAGCGCCCCCCTCCTGCCTCTTCCTCCCAAGCATTCCGGCGTCAAGCGCGTCCATAGGTTTAATCTTAGAAAGCCTCGTCATGGACGACTGCGGCGCGGCCCCCGCCCCCGCAGGCGGCTTCCAGCCTGCTTCGGGCCGCCGCTCCGGCCCACGCGCCCCGTATGCCCCGCTTTTCCCCGCAACGGAGGCGTCAACGCCGCCCTTTTGATATGATACCCCGCCCCCGCCGCTTCTACCCGCAAGGATCTCCCTAACCGCCGACCCATGCCCAAAAACAACGCCCTCCGCCCCGATATCGCGCTGATACCGGAGCCAAGCCGTTAGCAAAGAATACGCGTTATTGGCGTTATTAGCCATGAAAAGCAGTCCAAATTAGCCGAATTTGGGTCATTAGCCGTTGTCTAAGATAATATATATTATGCCGCGCGCGGGGTGTTGATTTTGGCCTTTAGGCTAAATTATTAGAAAATTATTGCTCCGACATTGACTTTTATATTAGCGTAATATATATTTTATGCGTGAGTACCTTATCCCCCCTCCCATCAATAGCCTCCCCCCTTAGTTAGGGAAGGCTACTTTTTAAAATATGCGCCCACTGGGTGCGAAAATAGGATCCACCGCGCCGAAGCCGTCGTTGTTGCCTCCTCCGCCTCCTCCCTCCCACGCCTCTACCTCCACGCTACCTTTTTTTTCATCGTCAAGATGTTTTTATTATCGCCGCGCCTATACTCCACGCTATCCATGAGCCTTTTGACAAGGTATATCCCAAGCCCGCCGACTTCGCGCTCTTTCGCGGTTGCGGTTATGTTCGGGTCGTCTTTGTCTAACGGGTTGTAGGGCTTTCCCTTATCCTCGAATTCAATCGTTACATCTCCGTTCACGCATACCCTCACCACAGCGCCCCCGACTTCAGGATGGTAGGCGTAGTGCGCGATATTGACAAAGACTTCTTCCACGGCCATAGTGATTTGCGCTTGCAGCTTCATCGGGCAGCCTACCAACTCCAGCTTCTCCGCCACAAAACTCACTACCGTATCCAAATTGTCGACCTTTGCGTCAATAATGAGCTCGTCCATGGCGCTAAACCCTCCTCTCCCCTCTAACTATAATACGGCTGCCTACCCTACGATGTTGCTTATTTTTTGTACCTGAGCGCCAGCATCGTAATGTCGTCCGCTTGTTCCGCGCCGGCCGTGAACTTGCCTATCTCAACCATTATTGACGCCGTGAACTCATGCGGCGGCAAACCCATGTAGCTATCGGCGGCCTCGATAAGGCGGCCCCTGCCGAACATCTCGCTTTCGCCGTTCACGGCCTCGGTTATGCCGTCCGTGTATAAGAAAATACCGTCCCCGTCTCGCAGGGTAATATCGTCCTCCTTAAAAGAGATGTTTTCTATGCCGGCGAGCACAAACCCTGGCTTCACCTTGACAAGGCCGCAGCTGCCGTTTGTGCGTAAAATAGGCGGGTTGTGCCCTGCGTTGACATATGTGAATTTTCCGGTTTTCACGTTTAAATAGCCCATAAAGGCGGTGACGAACATCCCCGTGTCGTTGCCCTCGCAGAGGATGTTATTCACCTTCTCAAAGACCTCGCGCGGGCTCTTGCCGGACTGCGCGTTGTTTTTGAGAAGCGTCTTAGCGATAACCATAAAGAGCGCGGCGGGGACGCCCTTGCCGGAAACATCGGCTACTATTACCGCGAGGGCGCTTTCATTGACAAAGAAGAAATCGTAAAAGTCGCCGCCTACCTCTTTGGCCGGCAGCATTGAGGCGTATATGTCGAACTCCGCGCGGTCGGGGAACGGCGGGAAAATGCGCGGCAGCATGTTCGCCTGAATATTCGCGGCGACGCTTAGCTCCGCGCCGATGCGCTCTTTTTCCGCCGTGACGCGCTGCAGGTTGCCTATGTACTCTTTTAGCTCCCGCGCCATAGTGTTTACGCTATGGCCGAGC
>JAIRUL010000105.1 GCA_031254445.1 Chitinispirillales bacterium | reverse complement strand
TGGGACGAAGATGGTCAGCTACCTCCACGGCATAGTTGGCGAGGGGCAATTTACGTATCTCGGCGGGCACGACCCGGAGGACTACACCCATGCGGTCGGCGACAAGCCGACGATGCTCGAGCTGCACAAAAATTCGCCCGGGTATAGGCTGATTCTCAACAACGTGCTCTTCCCGGCGGCGGAAAAGAAAGAGAAGAAGACTTAATGCGCGGCCGCCGCGAGGTGTTCGCATGGTGCCTCTACGATTGGGCGAACTCGGCGTTCGTCCTCACAGTGGTCTCGGGTTTTTTCCCCTTTTTTTTCAAGAGCTATTACAGCGGCGCCGCGGTGGGCGTGGTCGACACCACCGCGCGGCTCGGCCTTGGGAACACGGTGGCGGGGGTAGCCATCGCGCTGCTCTCGTTAGTCTTGGGCGCTGTCTCCGACGCCGGGATCGGCAAGAAGAGGTTTTTGGGCGTCTTCGTGGCGCTTGGGGCCGCAAGCACCGCATTGCTCTTTTTTGTCGGGTACGGGTCGTGGTTCACGGCGCTAACGTTCTTTATTGTCGCCAACATAGGCTTTTCCTGCTCGAACTTGTTTTACGACGCGCTTTTGCTCGATGTGTCAGACAAAAAGAGCATAGATTTCGTATCAAGCCTTGGTTTTGCGTTCGGTTACTTAGGCGGGGTGCTGCTTTTTGCGTTTAATGTATGGATGGTGCACAGCCCAGCCACGTTTGGGTTTCGCGCGGACTCCGACGCGGTGAAGCATTCTTTTCTCTTGGTGGCGGTATGGTGGATACTCTTCTCCATTCCCCTTTTCCTATTTGTTAAGGAGAAGAGGCGCGAGACGCCGGAGCGCAAAACGTTCTTCAAAGCTGCCGCGGATGCGTTTTCCACCATAAAAAAGACTTTTTTTGCAATAGTCAAAAAACCGGAGCTGGTGCTGTTTCTATGCGCGTTTTGGCTCTACTACGACGGCATCAACACATTCATCCGCATGGCCGTGAATTTCGGCACTTCGATAGGCTTCGGCTACGGGTCGCTGATGACCGCCCTAATAATTGTGCAGATAATAGCCTTTCCGTCGTCGCTGCTCTTTGGGCACCTATCCTCAAAAGTAGGCGCGGGCAGGATGATTTCCATCGGTGTGCTGATTTACGTGTTCATAACCGGCTTAGGCTCAATCTTCATGCGCACCGAGGCGCACTTCATCGCCTTGGCCGCAATATCGGGCCTAGCGCAGGGCGGGATACAGGCGCTCTCGCGTTCGTACTTCGGCAAGATGATCCCGGCGCGCGAGTCGTCCGAGTACTTCGGCTTCTACAACGTCGTAAGCAGGCTCGCCGTGGTGGGCCCCGCGGTGATAGGGCTGATAGCGATGGCCGCCAGCGGCATGGGCGCGCCGGACGCGACGGCGTCGAGGATAGGCATGTCGTCGGTGAGCCTCTTCTTTGCGGCGGGGCTTGCGATGCTGATGTTTGCGGAGAGGCATAGGAAAGGCAATGAACAACGGGCAATGGGCAATGGGCAAGCGTCATAAATTAGGCGATACGGAGACGAATTTTCAGGTGCGCAGTTTCGACGCGCATATACCGCTTGAGGAGTACGCGGCGTTAGAGAAGAACCCCATCTACATCATCCTCGACAACCTCAGGAGCGCATTTAACGTAGGGTCGATTTTCCGGCTGTGCGACGCAATGCGCGTGTCGGGGCTGTTTTTGTGCGGGTACACCGCTTCGCCGCCCCATGTCAAGTTGGACAAAACGTCTTTGGGGACAATAGGCTATGTCCCGTGGAAGAAATTTCCGTCAACGGCAGAAGCGGTCGCGTACCTGAAGGAGCGGGGGGTTGCGGTCTGGGCGGCGGAGACTACGTCGGGGTCGATACCGTACAACGAGGCCGAATACCCGTCGCCGCTCGGGATTGTCTTTGGCAACGAGGCGTTGGGGGTAAGCGCGGAGGCGCTTCAGCTGTGCGACGGGCTTGTGGAGATACCGCTGTACGGGTTTAAGAACTCTATCAACGTAGCGGCGTCGTGCGCGGTCATCGGGTTTGCGGCGATAGGGAGGCGGGGCGCGGGGCATTAGCGGCAACCATGCGTGTTTTCACAATTTGACTTTACCCCTATCAATTATCTATATTATAAAACAAGCTCGAACAAACATCGGGAGACTGATTCTATGGGTTCGGACAGCGTTAGAAAAGCCATATTCCTTGTTGACGACGATCTGACAAATCTCACCGTGGGCATAGACGCCCTTGAGGAGCGTTACGACGTGCTTACCCTTAGTTCGGGGTCGCTCCTTCTCAAGATGCTTGAGAAGAACGTCCCCGATTTGATACTCTTAGACATCGATATGCCGGGGATGGACGGGTACGAGGCTATGCGGGTTATGAAAAGCAACCCCGCTTTCGCGCATATTCCGGTGATTTTCCTTACAGCCAAGAGCGACGGCGGCAGCGAGCTTGAGGGGCTCTCCCTCGGCGCGGTCGACTATATCGCCAAGCCGTTTTCCGAGGCGCTTTTGCTCAAGCGCATAGAGATGCACCTCTTGCTCGAATCGCAGAGGCGGATATTAGAGTCGCAGACGCAGGAGCTTACGGCGCAGAAGATGGAGCTCATCCGCTTTAACAACGATTTGCAGGGGATGGTGGACGCCAAGATCAAGACTGTTTTGGAGCTGCAGGACACGCTCCTAATGGCGATGGCGGAGCTTGTGGAGTGCCGCGACGACGTAACCGGCGGCCACATCGAGCGGACGCGGAGCTACTTGGGCGCGCTGCTTGACGCTATGATAAAATGCGGCCTATACGCGGAAGAGGTTTCTAAGTGGGACATAAAGCTTGTGCTGCAGTCGGCGCAGCTGCACGATGTGGGGAAGATCGCTGTGAAGGACGGGATTTTGAACAAGCTCGGCAAGCTCTCCTACGCCGAGTTCGAGGAGATAAAGAAGCACGCGTCGTTCGGCGGGGCGCTCATAGAGAAGATTATACAGAACACGAGCGAGCAGACGTTTTTAGAGTACGCCAAGGTTTTTGCCGTCACGCACCACGAAAGGTGGGACGGGAGCGGCTACCCGAGCGGACTGCGCGGCGAGGAGATACCGCTCTTAGGGCGCTTGATGGCGGTTGCCGATGTTTACGACGCGCTACGCTCGGACAGGCCCTACAAAATGGCGTATTCGCACGAGGAGGCCGTCAAGGTGATATTGGAGGGCCGCGGGGCGCACTTTGATCCGCGCCTTGTCGACTTATTCATGAGCATCTCCGGCGAGTTCGCCGGAATTGCCGACGCGCTTGCGAGCCGGCGCGTCGGCATTGGGGGCGCGCCCTTGCCATGACTAAAAGCCGCAAGGTAAAGAGCGGGGCGAAGATTGAGGAGGAGCTCGACCCGGCGTCCGAGAATAAGCAGCGTACCATCCACGAGTTCGTCGCGTTTTCGATAACGCTCTTTTTGATAATCCTGGTTGTAGGCGGGGTGGCGTTCACGCTCTCTATGCGGCAGATCATAAGGGCCAATAAGGGCAACGAGCTCTTGCGTATGCTCGAAAACGAACGTATAAAATTAGAGACGTTCATAAACAACGAAATCACTATCGCAATGAAGATGGCGGAGTCGCCGCTCATCAAGCGTTATTTTGAAAGCCCTAACGATCCCAATCTTGAGTCGATGGCCATTGAGGAGATTTCCGCTTACCGCGGCTCCACGCTTTCTACCTCGGTTTTTTGGATAAACGACGAGGACAAGATGTTCTATATGGACAAAAACGCGCCTTACACCGTCGACCCGGAGCTGCCGGAAAATTATTGGTACAACAAGACGCTTTATAAAACAAAAACCCACAACTTTGACATCAACTACAATCCGGTTTTGAACGTGACCAAGCTGTGGATAAACGCGCCTGTTTTTGACCGCCAGCGGGTCAAACCGCTTGGCATTGTTGGCGTTGGGGTTGATATTACCGTGTTTGTCAAGGGGCTCTACGAGCAGTACAAGGGCAGGGCGAAGCTCTATTACTTTAACTCCGATGGAGAGGTTACCGGCGCGGACGACGTCGAGCTCGTCATCAAGAAAGAGCACATAGAAAAATTTTTAGGCGACGCTGGCGTCGGGCTTCAGAGCATGGCGCATAGGCTGAAAGAGGGCGAAATTCTTACCTACGATTCGCCTTCCGGCAAGATAGCCGTAGGCACGGTCCCAGCGCTTGAATGGTACTCCGTGGCGGTTATGCAGGACACGATAGAAGACTACAACAGCCCTATTACCGTGCTCTTCGTTGTGATGCTCATTGTGATCGCTCTGATATTTGTAATCTTCAACATTTTCATCTCGGACTTCCTAAAGTCGCTGCGCCGCACGATGAACTCGCTTGAGGCTTCCGCGAGATACAAGAGCGAGTTTTTGGCTATGATAAGCCACGAGATCCGCACGCCGATGAACGCTATATTAGTCATGGCGGAGCTTGCCATGCGCGAAAATGAACTGCCGCGCGCGCAGGAGCATGTGCTCACAATAAGAAAATCGGGCACGAACTTGCTCTCTATTATAAACGACATTCTCGACTTTTCAAAAATCGAGAGCGGAAAGATGGAGATTGTCCCCGTCGATTACCACTTCCCGTCGCTCATACAAGACGTTGTAAACATTATAGGCATAAAAGCCGCCGATTCGCGCCTGCAGTTTAGCGTAAGCGTAGACGAGCGCATACCGCAGGCGCTCTTCGGGGACGAGGTGAGGCTGCGCCAGATAATGCTGAACATCTTGAGCAACGCCGTCAAGTACACGTCAAAGGGCTTTGTGGCGTTTACGGTGAATTGCGAATCTGCTTACGGCGATACGGTGAGCCTAAAAATAGAGGTTGCCGATAGCGGCAGGGGCATAAAGCAGGAGGACATCGGGAAGCTCTTCAAGGATTTTGTGCAGATAGACATGGTTAAGAATAAGGGCATAGAGGGGACGGGCCTCGGCCTCGCCATCACGCGCAGCCTTGTAAAGGCGATGGACGGCACAATTACCGTGAAGTCAAAATACGGCAAGGGCTCGGTCTTTACGGTCACGCTGCCGCAGAAAGTAAGCGCTCAGGAGGATTTCGCCGACGAGACGACCACAGCCGTGTTCACCGCGCCCACCGCGAAAGCGCTTGTGGTTGACGACGTGGCGACGAACTTAGTCGTCGCGCAGGGCCTGCTATCGTTCTACGGTATGGAGGTTCACACCTGCCTAAGCGGCGCGGAGGCGATAGAGTCGGTGAAGGCAAACGAATACGATATAGTGTTCATGGATCACATGATGCCCGGCATGGACGGCATAGAGGCCGCGATGCGCATCCGCAACCTCGGCGGCCGCCGCTACAAAAAGCTGCCGGTAATCGCCCTAACCGCCAACGCGGTATCCGGCGCCAAACAGATGTTCAAGCGGAACGGCTTCAATGGCTACCTGTCGAAGCCTGTTGACACGTCAAAGCTAAACGCGGTTCTTGAGAAGTGGATACCCAAAGAAAAGCAAGTCAAGCTGACGGAAGAGGAGGCGGCTAACGCGCCCACCGCCACGGATAACCCTGTCTCCGCTGAGATAAGGATAGACGGCGTGGACGTAAGCAAGGGCTTGTCAACGATGCGCGGCAGGGTAGAGAGCTATCTGCACGTGCTCGGCGTCTTCTACAAAGACGGCCAGGACAAAATAAACGAAATAAACAAAAGCCTAAGCGACAACGACCTGCGCCTATACACCACCTACGTCCACGCTCTAAAAAGCGCCTCGGCCAACATCGGCGCAACGAGGGTGTCGGAAGCCGCAAAATCATTGGAAGCCGCCGGAAAAGAGGGAAACAGCGCGTTCATAAACGAGCATACGCCGAAACTTATCTATGATTTAAAAATTCTGCTTGTCAATATCGGAAACTTCTTGAGGACAAAAGCGCCGAGGATGCAAGGCGGCGGTGGCGGTAACGGTGCGATAGATATAAACGCATTGAGGAACGTATTGACAAAGTTGAAAAATGCTATATCTACGGTAACGATAGCCAACATCAGGTCATCGGTAAAAGAGCTGCAGCCTTTCGCATCAATCCCGAATACGCAAATAGCGCAGGATGTGGACAGCGTTTTACAGTGCACATTAAGGGGCAGGTATGATGAGGCTATAGGGATGATTGATAGAATGCTATCAAGCATAGGAGGATGACCTATATGGCTACAAAATGCTTACAACAATAATAATATTCAGGCGAAGCCTTACAAAATGCTTACAACAATAATATTCAGACGAAGCCTACGGCTTCATAACGTGTGGCGGCTAAAGCCGCCACACAAAGTCAACATCAACGTCAAAGGCGGCGGGGTACCGGATTTTGATTTTGACTTTGACTTTGTGTGGCGGCTTTAGCCGCCACACGTTATGAAGCCGTAGGCTTCGTCTGAAAAAAGAATTTAAAAGAATTTGACTTTTATCTTTTGATTTCTTCTAGTGAAATAACGTATATTCTATAAAATATTAATAAATAAATATTAATATATAATAACGTCAACCCAACAACCCTAAAAACAGGTACAAACCCAATTATGTGCGGAATAGTCGCCTACATCGGTTCCAACCCCGTCCGGCCTATCCTGCTCAACGGCTTAAAAAGGCTTGAGTACCGCGGGTACGACAGCGCCGGAATGAGCGTCCTCAACCCCAAATCCGGAAAGATAGAGACCGTTAAGTCGGTAGGCAGGATAGCGGCATTGGAGAGCAAGATAAAGGGGATGGGCAATGGCAATGGCAAGTCCAGCCCCGCCGCCAACGCCAACCCCAACGTCAACGCCGACGTCAAAACCGAATTCTTAGGCATCTCCCACACCCGCTGGGCCACCCACGGCGAGCCCACGGAGTCCAACGCGCACCCGCACCTCTCCGCCGACGGCAAGATAGCGGTAGTCCACAACGGCATCATAGAAAATTACGCGTCCGTCAAGAAGATCCTCCAATCCGAGGGCGTCACGTTCGTCTCCGACACCGACACCGAGGTCATAGCCCACTGGATATCGCGCTTCTACAAAGGCAACCTAAACGAGGCTGTTTTAGAGGCGCTTGACTCCTTGGAGGGCACTTTTGGCCTTGCGGTGATATGTTCCGACGCCCCCGGCGTGCTTATCGGCGCGCGGCGCGGGAGCCCGCTTGTCCTTGGCGTCGGCGAGTCGGAGAGTTTTCTAGCCAGCGACGTCGCGGCCATCGTCGGGCACACGCAGAAGATTGTGTACCTTGAGGACAACGACGTCGTGGAGATTGCCGGCGGCCGCTTTTCCGTTCAGAATATCGAGAGGCAGCCCGTCAGCCGCGAGGCGCAGGAGGTCGAGGCGGATTTGGAGATTGCGCAGAAGGGGAATTTCCCGCACTTCATGCTGAAGGAGATATTCGAGCAGCCCGAGGCGTTGCGCAACTGCACGCGCGGGCGGCTGCTTCTCGAAGAGGGCAACGCGAAGCTGGCGGGGTTAGACAACTCTTTGCGCGAGCTCCGCTCGATAGACCGCATCATCATAACCGCTTGCGGTACAAGCTATTACGCGGCGATGGTGGGGGAGTATCTCATCGAGGAATGGGCGGGCATTCCCGTGGAGGTGGAGTACGCTTCCGAGTTCCGCTACCGCAACCCCATAATAGGCGCGAACACGCTCATCTTCACAGTTTCGCAGTCCGGCGAGACGGCGGACACGCTCGCGGCGCTCAAAGAGGCGAAGCGCAAGGGCGCGACCGTGCTGTCGATATGCAATGTGGTGGGCTCGACGATAGCGCGCGCGTCCGACGGCGGGGTGTACCTGCACGCGGGGGCGGAGATAGGCGTGGCGAGCACAAAGGCGTTCAACGCGCAGGTCGTGGTGCTGGCGATGATCGCGCTGCTCCTCGGGCGGCAGAGGCAGCTGTCGTTTGAGCAGGGGGCGGAGATAACAAGCGCCATAAGCGCGCTGCCCAAGGTCGTGGAGCAGGCGCTTCTGTTGAATGGCGAGATTATGTCGATTGCCAAGAGCTATTACAGCAGCGCGAATTTTTTATATTTGGGCCGGCACTACCACTATCCGGTGGCGATGGAGGGCGCGCTGAAATTAAAGGAGATTAGCTACATCCACGCCGAGGGCTACCCCGCCGCTGAGATGAAGCACGGCCCCATCGCGCTCATCGACGCCAACATGCCGGTCGTGATAGTCGCCCCCAAAGACGCCCTCTTCGACAAGGTCGTCTCCAACGCCCGCGAGATAAAGGCCCGCGGCGGGCAGCTGATAGTTGTCGCCACCGGCGACTCCTCGCCGCTCGACGAGTTCGCGAACCACATCATCCGAATCCCCGCGACGCACCCGGCGCTGAT
>JAIRUL010000082.1 GCA_031254445.1 Chitinispirillales bacterium | reverse complement strand
CGCCACACACAGTCAACGTCAAAGTCAAAGGCGGCGGGGTACCGGATTTTGACTTTGACTTTGTGTGGCGGCTCTGCGCCACACGTTATGAAGCCGTAGGCTTCGTCTGAAAAAGATTTTAAAAAGAATTTGACTTTGATTAGGCTTCGTCTGAAAAAGATTTAAAAAAGAATTTGATTTTAAAAGATAAAAAGATAAAAAGATTAAGGCTAAAAACACGAAAGGAAGCAACGCAAGAAATGGACATCCCCGTAATTGACCTGATTCTAAAATCCGGCACGATGGGCAAGGCGGTCTGCGCGATATTAGGCATTTTCTCGCTTTGGAGCTGGGCGCTCATTTTCGCGCGCATCGTCTCGCTAAACCGCGTCTCGCGGAGCAACCGGGGTTTCCAGCAGCGCTTCCAGCAGGATGTGCGGCACATGACGGAGATCGACCGCATGAGCAACACCGAGCTGAACACGCCGATGGGGCAGCTTGCCAAGGTGGGGGTGGACGAGTACCACCGCATCATGGGCGACGCGCGGGCGCTCACCAAGGTGAAGGACTGGTCGTTCTTTTTAGAGAGCCAGTTCACGATGGCGAAAGAGCGCGTCGAGAGCGCGCTCGCCGGGATCGTCGCGCCGTTCGACCGCGGGGTGATCCTCTTGGCCATGGTAAGCAGCATCGCGCCGTTTCTCGGGCTTCTCGGCACGGTGTGGGGCATCATGAACGCTTTCTACGAGATCGGCCGCCAAGGGTCGGCTAGCCTGCCCGTGGTCGCGCCGGGCATCGCGGAGTCGCTCATCACCACGATAGTGGGCCTTGCGGTCGCCATTCCCGCGCTCTTCTTTTACAACTACTGCAACAACAAGGCGGAGCGCGCCGCCGACGAGATGGAGGAGCTGAAAGACCTCCTCGTTGTGAGGCTGCGCCGCGAGATTTTCAGCGCGTTCTTCTCGGAGGCCCCGGCCCCGGCCAAGCAGCCGCCGTTCGCCGCGCCGCCGCCTATCGGTGGGGGGCCGAGGTGAAAAGAAGAAAAGACCGAAAGCGGCAGGTGATAAGCGACCTCAACCTGACAAACCTGATTGACGTCGTCTTCACGCTGCTAATCATCTTCATGATCACTGCGCCCATGATGACGCAGGGCGTGCAGGTGGACTTGCCGGAGACCGAGTCGGAGACCGTGGAGTCGAACGAGTCGATACAGGTATCTATAGACGACCACGGCGAGATATACGTCGACCACGAATTAGTCCCGCTCGTAGATTTCCGCAAGCGCTTCGCCGAGGTCTTCGCGGGGCGGACCGAGACGCCGGTGTTCATCAACGCCGACAAGAAAGTGCCCTACGGGCTCGTGGTGCGCGTGATATCGGAAGTGCAGAACGTGGGCGTGGTGAAGCTTGGGTTCCTGACCGTGCCGCTTGAGAATCAGGGCGGGTACTGATGGAGTATGCGTCCGTGCAGACCGGCGAGCGCCCCGTATACGGGGATGTGGGCTTTCGCAAAGTCCTCATTGTCTCGGTGGCGTGCCACGTGCTTTTGCTTATAGTGCTGCCCTTTGTGAGCACGCTCTTTGTCAAGCCGAAGAAAGTTGAGAGGCCCAAGACGTTTCAGCTTGTGACAGCCGCGCCTGTGCCGCCCGCGCCGCAGCGCAAGGTGCCAAACGAGCCTACGCCCCCGCCGCCGGATCCGACGCCGCCCCCGCCCAAGCCGCCGGAGCCCAAGCCGACGCCGGTGCCGACGCCGGCCCCTAAGCCGCCGGAGCCTACGCCTGCGCCGAAGACGGAGCCGGCGCCTGCCCCAAAGCCGGAGCCGAAGCCGGAGCGGGTGTCTAAGCCGGTGGAGGAGAACATAGACGACTTGGCGTCGCTTCTAGAGGGGTTGCCGCAGCCGCGGGCGCAGATCAGCGCGGTGGGGGTCAAGCAGGACGAGTACTTGAGGGGCGTGGTCAACAAGATAGAGCGCAACTGGGCGCCGAGCGTGGAGAACAGCAGGATATCGGTGGTGATCGGCTTTACGATAGAACACGACGGCAACGCCAGCGGCATCAGGGTCACGACCTCAAGCGGGGACGGGACGGTTGACCGCGAGGGGTTGAACGCGGTTACGCGGGCCAGCCCGTTCGGCAAGCTGCCGCCCCACTATGCGGGCGACAAGGTGGAAATTAACATTACGCTTTACCCGACTAGAAGAAGGTAGGGTTTTGATGTTGTCAAAGTCAAAGTCTTTTAAATCTTTTTTAGACGAAGCCTACGGCTTCATAACGTGTGGCGGCTAAAGCCGCCACACAAAGTCAAAGGCGGCGGGGTGGATGGTTTTGACGTTGATGTTGACTTTGATGTTGATGTTGACTTTGTGTGGCGGCTCTGCGCCACACGTTATGAAGCCGTAGGCTTCGTCTGAAAAAGATTTTAAAAAGAATTTGACTTTTAAAAGACTAAAAGATTTTAATACTAGGAGATCGTTTTGAGCATGAAGAAAATTTTCTTTGCAGCGCTAATGGTCCTCGTCCCCGCGCTTGCCGGCGCGGCGGAAAAGTTTGATCTTGAGGGCTACGCGAGCCGCTTCGACAGCATACCCATAGGCGTTATAAAGTTCAAGCCCACGAACGCCAATCTCCTAAAGGAGAATTTCCCGTGGGACATAATCGAGAACAACCTTGACTTAAGCGGGAAGTTCGGGGTGGTGGCGCTTCCCGAGTTCGATAGCGCCTCCCTCGCCAAGAGGGGGATAGGCGTCTACGTGGACGGCAAGTACACGCTTGAAGCGGACGGGAAGACAGTGCTTATAGAGTGCTACCTCCGCGACGTCGCGACGCGGTCGCTCCTTGTCGGCAAAAAATACAAGGGGGAGCTAAAAGCCCTGCGCAACATGGTTCACCGCTATTCCAACGAGCTGGTAGAGCTGCTGTTCAGCGACAGGGGCATCTTTGAGAGCCGCATACTCTATGTGAGGGCGGAGGGCGCGAGGAAGAATATAGGGATAATGGACTTCGACGGCCACAACCGCGCGAGGTTGACAAATGACAACATCATAAACATCTTCCCGACGTTCGCCGACAAGTCTACGGTGCTGTGGACGTCGTACCAGCGCGGCAAGCCCGACATATACAGGGGTTCGATAACCGCCGGGACGTCCAAGATATTCATACAGGAGAAAGCGATGGTGGTCTCGCCGGATGTCTCCACCATAGACGGCACGATAGCTTACGCGTCGTCGCAATCGGGGAGCCTCAATGTCTACACCTGCTCGCCCGACGGCTCGAAGAAGCGCCAGCTCACTTTCTCTCGCGGCGGCATAGACACCGCCCCTAGCTGGTCGCCCAACGGCTACCAGATAGCTTTCACCTCCGACCGCGGCGGCGGCCCGCAAATTTACGTGATGGACGCGACAGGCTCCAACCAGCGCCGCGTAACTTTCGAGGGCCGCTACAACGATACGCCGGCATGGTCGCCTAAAGGCGACAAAATAGCCTACGCGTCCTTAGGGGATAACTATCAATACAATATTTGGACGGTATCCCCCGACGGAAACGACGCGAAAATGGTCGCCAACCTCCCCGGCGCAAACGAAAACCCAACCTGGTCCCCCGACGGTACGCTAATCGCATTCGTCAATACAGCCGGAGGAAGAAGCGATATGTACATAGTCAAACACGACGGAACCAGGCTGCGCAGGATTACAAAAACCGGAGACGTAAGAATGCCGAAATGGTCGCACTTTTGGTGAGCGGGTGTTGACGTTTTGATTTTTATCTTTTGACTGGAGGAATATATGATAAAAGCTGTTAAAGCAATAATCTTTTCTTGTACAGTCATAGTAGCCGCCCTATCCTCTACCGGCTGCTCCCAGCTAACCGTTTTGCGCGTGAAAGAGCTCAACGCCGTGCGCGACTCCATCCGCGCCGACCAGCAGGCCTATTTCAATAAGCTGCTCGAAGAGCAGAGCAAGCTCCTAGCCGAGCAGAGGAATGCGAGCGAGATGCTGCGCCTATTGCGCGCCGACCAGCTCGCCCGCTTTAACGAGATGGATCGCAAGACGTCCGCGATATCCAACAACCTTTCCGACAGCCAGTCGCGCCTCTCGCGCTTAGACCAAAAGACCTCGGAGTTCAGCCGCCGCCTAGACCAAAAGCTCGCGAGCGAGGAGGACGCCGCTAACCAGCGCAAGGCGCAGCAAGATAAACTTTTCGAGATCGCGATGAGCGACTTCAACGCCGGGCGCTACGACCTATCGATCAGCGGCTTTTTGGATTTTCTAAGGCAGTTCCCCGACGCCGCGCAGGCCTCCGACGCCGAGTACTGGGCGGCGGAGTCGCGCTTCGCGAAAAAGGAGTACGAGGCCGCCGAGAAAGAGTACATGGCTTTCATAAAGAAGTACCCCGACGGCCAAAGGAGCTGCTCCGTCTTCTACAAGCTGGGCCTTGCCTACGAGCATCAGGACAAAAAGAAGAGCATGGAGATGGTGTGGAAAAACCTCCTCCAAAGGTGCCCCGACAGCCAAGAGGCGCAGTCGGTGAAGGCGCGCATGGGGCAGTAATTGCAAGAGGGGTGATTTTGCGTCGGGGCGTTACGGGGCAGAGCCCCGCCCCCGTAAGCTTTTAAAGACTTTGACTTTTAACCCTACGGAGGCATCAACATGAGCAAGAGCATCCAGCGTCGGTTGTACTGTGCGGCGATTTCCATTGCCGCGTTCGCGTCGTTTAGCATTGTTTCGGCCCAAGAAGGCATAGACGAGTATGACGAGGCGCCTGAGCAGTCTGTGTACCCCCCTGCCGAGGGGCCATCGCCCGCCCCGTCCCCCGCCATCCCCCCCGCCCCGTCGCCTGCCGTGTCGACCGCAGCGGAGGCTTCGGGCTCAATTGACGGCGAGGGGGATGCCGGCGCTGAGGGAACCGAGTTGGCGGATACGGATAAGGCTAAGCCTGACGCCAAGGACGCCGCGAAGCCCGGCGCCGAGGGCGGGGCTGCGCCGCTCTTCGCGAAGCCCGAATTTGAACTGAGCGTCGGCATGGCCACCGTAGACGGCGAGCCGTGGTCGCGCATCGCGCTTGGCGTGGATCTCCCCATTTGGAAGTTCGGCGTCTTCCTCGACATTGAGCTCTTCATCGACAACGACAGCAAGCTCTCCAACAAAGGCTGGGATTTCGAGAACAACGCCGCCGAGGCGATTCTGCGCAAGATACGGTACATACGCTACGGGCATGAGAACGAGCCGCTCTTCGTTAAGTTCGGCGGGCTGTCGAACGTCACGCTTGGGTACGGTATGATTTTGGACAGGTTCACAAACATGCTGCGCTACCCCGACGAGAAGCTGCTCGGGTTGCAGTTTTATTTGAATGACGTCTCGCCCGTGGGCGTGTCGCTGCAAACGATGATATCCGACTTCGCCGAGATGAAGGACGACGGCGGGGTGTATGCGGCGCGGCTGGCCGTTAGGCCGCTGAAGCAGAGCGGGATATTCCTTGCAGACGGGCTGACCGTGGGCGGCATGTTCGCGATGGACGCGAATGTCCTTGCGCCTGCGAGGAAGTGGGGTGTCAATAAAGAAGATCAAATCCTGAAAGAGATACGCGACAGCACCGATTTTTTTGACGAGTACAAGAACATCTATGAGAAGCATACGGGGTTGAGCGCCGACGCGATATTAGAAAAGCTCGACGCCGAGGACAGCCTGCGCAAGAGCACGCGCTCGTTCTCGCTCTACGGTTTTGACGCCGGTTTGCCCATCATCAGCACGGATCTCCTAAGCGTCGAGCTCTACGGCCAGTCCGCGTTCCGCGCCGACACAGTGAGCGGGTGGGGGATAGGCGCCCCCGGCGTGGCGGCGAAGCTGTGGAAGCTCTGGGCCAACTTAGAGTACCGCAAGATCGAGGGCAGGTTTACGCCCGGTTACTTCGACGCCTACTACCTTGACGAGCGCTACTCGCGCGGGCAGCTTTTGTCCAAAGACCAGCTAATAGACAGCGTCTCGCTCTCAGGCGTCTTCGGGCGCGTCGGGATGGATGTCTTCGGGGCGATAACGGTCGACGGGTCGTATCAGTACATGGCCGGCGAGGATGGCTATAAGAGCCAAGGCTACGAGGCGACAGCCGGCATAGGCGAGGCCATTATGAGCCGCATACCTAAGTTCAACACCGCGGAGATATACATAAGGAATGCAAATGTCGGCATATACGACAAGTATGACAAGAAGGGCAATCTGATAGTTAGCGACGCAGCAGTGTTCCCGCCGGAGACCTATAAAGCGGGCCTCTTCGACCGCTCGCCCGGCATGTACTGGGGCTACCGCCTCGGCTTCGAAATCGCCGCCGGCGCGTCGCTTATATGGGACTACCGCTACGGCTGGAAGATAGAGAACGAGAAATTAGTGCCGGATAATCATATGATTCTCCAAACGGCACTGAGGTTTTGATGTTGACTTTGACTGTGTGTGGCGGCTTTAGCCGCCACACGTTATGAAGCCGTAGGCTTCGTCTGAAAAA